>JAFEGT010000080.1:0-2436 GCA_018239765.1 Verrucomicrobiota bacterium | reverse complement strand
TAGGCGCCTTCTACTACCATTTCGATAGATTTCTTTGCGTCCTGAACAGATCGGCCTTCGCTTAGGAGTTTACCAAAGCTATAGTTTCGGCTTGTGGATGATGAGCAGGTGAGAAAAAGATCTCCCATTCCAGAAAGACCATAGAGCGTCTCCTGCTTTGCACCAAAGTGTTTGGCAAGCCTTACCATTTCGTGTAGGCCGCGAGTCATAAGAGCAGCTCTTGCCCCGGTGCCAAGGTTAAGGCCGTCAGATATGCCGCAGGCAATGGCGATAATATTTTTCAGTGAGCCGCCAAAGGCAACGCCTAGAATATCGCGGTTTGGGTAGACGCGTAAAAACTGCGTTGTGAAGGCCTCTGCTATGGTTTCTGCCACCTTTGGATCGTATGCACCAGCTACTACAGATGTGGGAAGGTTTTGGCTTACCTCTTCAGCAAAGCTAGGTCCGCTAAAGGAGCAGATGCTATTACGAAAGTCTTCGCCCAGTACGTCGATGACAACTTCGGGAAGGATCATGCCGCTATTCTGTTCGATACCCTTTGATGTAAGGCAAAAAGGAACGTTGTTCGACAACTTAAGTTCTTTAAGCTGTTTGCATACAGGCCTCAGTCCTTGCGAGGTTACTGACTCAATAATAAGTTCTGCGCCATCGAGAGCGCGTTCGAGGTCGGTGGTAAAGAGCACAGATTCCTTAATGGCTCGTCCTTTAAGGTGTGGGTGGATATGTGTGCTGTTGAGTGTCTCCACGAGTGGAGCATCAATCGACCAGGAGGTGACATCGTGGCCCTTTTCTGCAAGTAGTCTTGCCAGGCAAAATCCCCATGCTCCTGCGCCTAAATAGGTAATCTTCATCTTGCTACACCTCAAAGAGTTAAGCCGTTAGAGTATAGGGGGCTTTAAAAGAAATCTCAAGAAAAAAATTTCGTGCCCGTGTGCGTGCCCGTGCCCGTGCCCGAATTTTTCATTTTTTCAACGCTCGCCGCACGCTCTCGAGATCGCTCATGCTTTTGAAGGGCTGAAAGTACTCTTTACGGCTGAGCTTGAGCACTTCTGCTTTATCCGCATAGGCTAGAAGGTCAAAAATAAAGTATTCGGATTTGTAGAAATAGTCGTCACCAACTTTCTTTTTCGCTCTATGAAGCGGCAGAATTGCTGGAGAAAGATTGGTTATTTTTTTAATAAATGGCATGCTAAAGGCAAAATAGGAGATGTTGGCAAGTGGATGCTTGAGCCCTCCGTCAGCAGCATAGGCAAGCCGCTCTGAATCTGCCATCTCAGAATATTCCTGTACGGCAAGCTTGCCATTTTGCGAAACAATCATGCCCACATGCTCACGTGGATCTTCCCGCTCAATCGCTACAACGCTTACGTCGTTATTATGGAGGGCATTTATGCCAATAAGATCGGGCTGGAATGGATCTGCTAGGACATTGTCGACAGTAGAGACTGTAATCTGCTCAATACCCTTTGCCTCCCAATCTTTCAGTATACCACTTGCGCTAAAGTGCCAAAAAAGTGCGCCATTTCCATCGGGTGCACTCAGGGGCAAAAGCGTTCCCTCTTCATTTTGTAGGGGCAAATTTTGCTGCTGGAAGAAAAAAACATGCTCTTTTTGTAAACCAAAGTAGTTTGCCTTCTCAAAATGTTCAACGGTCTTCGCATGCGTTGCATCAGAGGTCATGAAGGCAATCAAAAGCCCCTTAGGAACTTTTTTTGCAATAAGCTGATAGATCGATATATCTTCAAAAACTTCAAAACAGCCCTTTGGAGCATTGTGGCCAAGGCGTGAGCCGTGACCGCCGGCAAGTATTATGGCTGCGGCTTTTCCCTCTACTACAAGCTTTTTTCCTGCTTGAGAGCTTTCTTGAGTGGGGGCGTTAACGACAAAGTCGTGCATCATGCTTCACCGTTGTTGTTATGGCTGAAAATACATCATCGACTGTAATGCTTGTCATGCATCGAAAATCTATAGGGCAAGAGCGTTTATAGCATGGGCTGCAAAGAGTCTGTTTATAGATAACTGTGCCGCCATTGTAGGGTCCTGTTTTAATGGCGTTTGTTGAGCCGAAGAGCGCAACAAGTGGTGTTGAGAGTGCGCTTGCTACGTGCATAGGGCCGCTATCGTTAGTAACAAGGCAGTTACAGAGTGATAAGAGCGCTGTAAAGGAGCGCAAAGTTGTTTTGCCGGCAAAGTTCGCCACCTGATGGCTAAAGGGCTTTGTAATTTCATCTACAAGCGATTTTGTGGCATTATCGCCAAAATAGATGACGCGGACATCAGGGTGCATAATAAGGCGTGCTGTAAGCTCTTTAAAGCGCTCTTTTGGCCAGCATTTAGCAGAACCAAAGGCGGCACCCGGGTTTATGCCGATAAGTAGGTGATGAGGCTCTATGCCATGTTCTTGAAGTGCGTTTCTGCTTGCTGCAAGTTCGCTTG
>JAFEGT010000007.1 GCA_018239765.1 Verrucomicrobiota bacterium | reverse complement strand
TCACAGCCTCTACAGGACTCAAAACAACAATTTCATCCATTCCCCAGGCCTCCGCTTAAAGCTCCGACCTGGACTGCAGTATACCGGCCCTTCAGGCCTAAAGACATTTTTATTGAGTTTACAAAAAAAATTTTATAATAAAAACTTGCATTTTTGACAGCTAATCTATATAATAACGCCTTTAATAAGAGGTCTATTATGATTCCAAAGGTCGCTGTAACGCAAGAAGAACTCAATCGCATTAATCTAGGCGTAAAGCACGTACTTTTCAAATATAAACATCCTCATGGCTATGATTTTATCCCAGATGTTAGAAGTAAGATTTTGGAATTAGCCCATGGCTGGTTTAAAGAAATTGCAGAAAATGAAGATACCGGATCCTTCCAAATGCAGCTTTCAAACCCTGTTTACATAACCACAACTGAGCAAAGTCTTGTACGTGTCGTCATGGAAAAGCTGAAAATA
Organism: Verrucomicrobiota bacterium; assembly: GCA_018239765.1. Taxonomy (GTDB): domain Bacteria; phylum Chlamydiota; class Chlamydiia; order Chlamydiales; family FEN-1388; genus SZAS-7. The sequence continues at coordinate 11,194 of JAFEGT010000007.1, read as the reverse complement.
AAGGTTGAATTCACCCCTGATAAAAGCTGGAGAGAATTTGTTCGCTACTACTGCTCCTCGCAACCTGGGCTCAACCTTATTCCAAAAGGCATACAGGTGCCCTCATACGCGGCAGATAGCTACCCCGAAAAACATACCGTAACCTTTACATGGGCTCCCAATAACCGCTTTATCATAGATGCGAGAAAACCGGCGCTGCTTCAGCCATCTGCTGCGTTTGCAGCCTATACTCAGGAGCTAAAAACTACAGAAGTTCCACACGACTTTGTACTAAAAGTTGGCGAACACGAATTTCCCGCTCACAAATTTCAGCTGGCTACGCACTCCAAGTATTTCTTGGCCCTTCTTCAGAATAACTTTATAGAAGCGCAGTCAGCCACATTAGAAATTAAAGACCACTCACCGGAAGCGGTTAAGGCCATGGTTGACTACATCTATAGCGGCGATCTAAAACCCTCTGACAATGTTGATGATACTATGGCACTCGCCGTGCTTGCACACCAGTTTGAGGTACTCTCCTGTGTGAGCGCATGTGAAGCTGAGCTCTCTAAACATGTAAAAACGCATTTCGATGAGATCTACCAACTTGCGCTTAGGCATCAACTCACAAAGCTTCTTGCCTACTGCCTACAGTATGCAACAACAGAAGAGCAGCTTACAACCATTCGTAACAGTATTAACAAAGACACGCTGCCGGTCGTCTATCCTCTCGCCCACAACAACTCCATCGCAACCATTAAATATGAGCTTGAGCAGTGGCAAAAATATAACCAAGTGGCTCAAGGGCTTGAAATAGTAATTGAAAAGGGATAAGCTTCTTTAAATGGCCATTCCGATTATTTGTTATATAGCTTGTCACGGCGCATCTAGCGATCACTTTGCCACGTTTATTCAAAATAGTGTAGCCGAAAAAGTAGAGATTCGAGTCTATGCCACTAGCGACATGGCAAAAAAATTCAAATCTGTAACTCGCATTTTTACTTTTGACGAGGATGCTGGAGCAATCGCTCAAGAGTGCCAAGAGGCCTCTCTCGTAATAACTGACGTTGGCCATCAGTTTTCAGCTGCAATCCAAAAAGCGTTAGAGCTGCACGCACCAAAAACAAGGCGCTTTGCCTACTATGATAATCCCGAAACCTACGTCCCCGGCGGATATTCAGAAACGGCAAAATCCGTTATGCAGGCAGCACAAGGTGTGCTTTTTGCAAATGCCAACTTAGCCACACAAACACTCTTTGCTCGCCCAAATGAGCCTATCGACCTCTCTTTACAAGAAAAAGTTTGCCTTGGCTACTATCCGCTGGCTCAAGCAGAGCGTATTCTTGAGCAAAGAAAAAACCCGGCCGAAATTAGAGCCAAGTTTTTTGAGACCCACCAGATTATAGATACAGGTCAGCGAATTGTCGTCTATTTTGGCGGAAACAACGAGGAATACTTTGAAAAAGCATTTCCCGCCTTTGTCACCCTTCTTGACAAGTCTGCAAGAGCTGAAAACGATCTCTTTATTCTCCAGCAGCATCCTGCAGCAAAAAAGCTGAACCGCGATGTAGAACAGCTGGCACGCCTACAGAAGATAAAAGTCATTGTCTCAACGGTAGGATCAGATATTGTCCAGGTTATTGCGGATCTAGCCCTCTACTATCAAACAAGTATGGGTCCACAGTTTGTTCTTGCTGGCATTCCCACAAGCCAAATTGGCCATGAGCGCTATGAGGATGTACTGGTGCGTAACAGTCTCATAAACTCAATTACTACACCCGAAGAGCTAGAGGCCGCACTTGGTTCCAGCACAAGTCAAAAAATCCCTCGTGAGCAGGTTTTAGCAGGCCTTGGCATTACTCCTGAATGGCCCAACATTCTTCACAAATTGTACTGCAAAAATTAAGCCCTTTTGCGTACTATGATCGCATGGATTTAGAAGAAGTCTACTCACCAAAGTATTGTCAGCAGCTAGAAGCTGCCTACGGTCCTGGCATGATGTCAGAGGGCGGGACAGCGGCTATTGAACATCTTTTCGACTCTGTACCTATGCAAGGCACAAAAGCACTCGACATAGGTTCTGGCCTTGGAGGCGTAGCCTTTTTTGTTGCCGACCGCTACAACGCATCTGTTATTGGTCTTGAGATCAACGCCTGGATGGTACAAGAGGCAAAAAAACGCACTCCCGAACATCTGCAAGAAAGAGTTGACTTTGTACGAGCTACAGATGGTTCTTGGCCATTTGCTGATGGCATCTTTGACGTTATCTTCAGTAAAGGCGTTCTTACTCATGTCGAAGACAAAACCGACATCATGAACGAATGCTACCGCACGCTCAAACCCGGCGGTCTTCTTGTTATAAGCGATGCCTTAAGCTCAGAATCGCGTAAGTGGGGTGAACAGATCAACCATCTCAACGAGATGGAAAGCCTCAATATGTATCCTGAAAGCGAAAGTGGCTACATAAAGCTCCTCGAAAAGCACAATTTTATCCTACAGTCTGTTCGTGATGATAACAAGCCATGCAAAAAATGGACTCTAGAGATCATCAACCGACTCAAAAACCCCGCTAACCGAGCGCAGCATCTTCACTATTTTGACCCAGCCGAACTTGAAGCACACATAGAAGGCTACGAAGCCATGCTCAAAGCTCTTGAAACGGGTGAGCTCCGATCAGTACGATTTATAGCAAAAAAAGGTTTATAATATGTTTCTTCTTTCACTCTTCTGTATACTCTCCCCTGTTCAAGATATGCGCGAAACAGCATCAACCGACGCTAAAGTGGTCTCACAAACCTTCTATTCTGAACAGGTAGAGGTTATTGAAGATGCCGGTGACTGGGTTAAAGTGAAGACCGTTATTGACCAGTATGAAGGCTGGATCAAAAAGATAAGCCTACACCCTGTTAAAGCGGGTGAAATGGCAAAGGTAACAAGTGTGGCTGCCCACCTCTACCACACCAACGACACCGAATATGGCCCGCGCCTTACACTCCCCTTTGAAAGCCGCATAGAAGTAATCGACAAATCTCACCCCCGCTGGATCAAGGTACGCACCATCGACGATCAGATGCTTTTTATCCAGCGCGGCGATGTTACATTTGATCTCACGACAGCTCTAAGCCGTGAAGAGATGATAGATCTAAGCAAAAAATTTCTCCATCGCCCCTACACATGGGGTGGACGCACAAGCTTTGGCTATGACTGCTCAGGTTTTGTCCAGATGCTCTATCGCCAGATGCAGATCCTTTTGCCTCGCGACAGCAAAGATCAGGCAAACTATGCAGGCTTTAAAGAGGTGACAGAAGCTGAACTTCGTCCAGGTGATACTATCTACTGGGGTCTTGACAAAGAGCGTATACGCCATGTGGGCATGTACATTGGTAACAATAGCTTTATTCACGCCTCTTCGCGGGAAAATATGCCCTACATCCGCATATCAAAACTTACCGATAGCGAATGGGATGGCACCGATAAAGGCGCTGGAAGCTACGCCTACAGAACCTTCCGCAGTCTACTATGAACGTAAAGGTTACCTTCTCAGGCCGAGTACAAGGGGTGGGCTTTCGCTACCGAGCGCAAGAATATGCTCTAGAACTTGGCCTTTTAGGTACAGTGCGTAACTGTCCCGATGGCTCGGTAGAGCTCTATCTTCAGGGCTCACGTCACGCCATCCAATCGCTTATCGACAAACTCAAGTCTCATTTCAAAGCCTCCATCGACCTACAGCAACTTGCCGACTCTCACTCCTTTTCTGACTTTCGCGTCATTCGCTAACAGCAAACACTTATTTTTCTTTGCAAAAAAAAATAAAATAACCTAGTGTTTCACTGGGAACCAAAAATAAGGAGATGTTTCTATGCGAAAAATGAAAAATCTTGTGCAGCTTGGTACGCTCGCACTCTGTGCTGCTACCATGCCGCTTGCAGCTGAAGATGACAATCCACTCATCGAGCGACTCAATGAACTGGCAGAGATGCCCCTTGATGAATTAAAAGCAAATATACACGAAGTTATGCCAATTATTAAGGCATTGAATGGCGGAACCTCAGAAAGTAACGTCGGCTCTGAAGGCTATGCTGAAGCAGTAGTACAGGCCCCAGAGGCACAAGAGGCCATCAGAAACTTCAACACATCTGTTAAAGCAAAGCTTCAGGATCCGCAGCCTCTTGCAAAAAAAGCAGCTAAAAGCCCAAAAAAGGGAGATCGTAAATAATGAAAAAAATAGCAATTATTGCCCTTGTGGGACTTATCAGCAGCCTGAGCGCCAACGCCAAGCGCCCCACCCCACAAAATATCCCAGCAAAAAAAACAAAAGTAGCGGCAACAACAGTCACTACCGACCAGCTCGTAGCACAGATGGCAGCTATAAAAGCAAAATCTGCAGCTACACAGTTTGCACCAGTCTGCAACGTACCAACACCTCCACCGCAGCCAGACCTTCCGGCTCAAAACAACCCAAATGCTGTACCTATGGCATATAACGGTGAAGTTGCTTTTTACCCAGATCCTTCTGTATCAAACCTTAAGATAGTACCTCCTCAAACAATCGCTCTTAAGTTTTTAGCTGCCTCTCCGCGGCTTAATCCTATACAATTGGGCACACCCCCAGATACGAGCGGCATTGTGTCTCAAGAGCAGTTTATTGTTGCCATCAACAACGGCCTTATAAGCTTTGATAAAGAAACTGGCAAACGTGATTTTGTGCTCGATATTGATCCAAATGCATTTGGAAACACAACCCCTAACTTTCAACTCGTAGATGATACTTTTGACCCAAGAATTCGACGCGATCCCTTTGAAAATCGCATCTACATTCTTTATGGAATCAACTCTACATCCTCGCCAACAGATGGGCTACCGGTAGATAACGGTTTTTACTTAGCGGTAAGTGATAGCGACGTAATTACACCATGTACAACCTGGAAAGTAGTGTATGTGCCAAATTCCACAGAAATTCTGGATGAAAATGGCTGCACAGGCGATAAAGATCTCTTTTTTGATTTTCCAGGCCTTGGATTTGATGCACATGCTCTCTATATTAGCGGTAACATGTACTATTCCGACGCAGCTGGATCAGGAGGGCTTGAGGGTAACACAGTATTTGTGATCTCAAAAGATTCCCTATTTACTTCTGACGAACCAACCATCAATGTATTTCGCACTGTTTTTGGCTATGGCGTACAAACAGAAAACACGCTTACAGAAGCCCCCACTGTCAGCTGCATAGATAACTTTGACGAGAGCGAGTTTGGCTATTTTGTTGCAAACTACCCACTTCTTTATGGCTCTTTAGCACTTTTTAGAGTGGTTGACCCAGGAAGTGAGACCCCATCACTTGTCGGCCCAATTTTTATTGACACGCCGATTGCAGCAACGGCATTTTTACAGCCCCAAAGCGGTGCGCCATCTAAGGGCAACCTCTATGGACAGGCAGGAGTTCTTGAATGTATCGACCAAAGGCTCCAGCAAACTACCTACATCAGAAATCATCAGCTTTTTACCATAAATGCTTCAATCGTCGATAAAGATGGCATCTGCCGATACGATGAAATCAACGAAGTTGTGCTGGGTGATCGCATTGGTCAGCGCTGGCACCAGATCGATCTTACCGGCGATGCATCAGGCAATGGATCTGGCACAGAAACGGCAACAACAGTACCTAAGCTTGTACAAGCTGGCACGCTTTATGATGATAGAGATACTGACAGCCCTCTATACTACATGATGGCATCGATGATGAGTAATGTACAGGGAGATTTAGTTATTGCAGGAACAGTGACTGGTGAAGATGAGTACCCAAGCGCTTTTTATGTAGGGCGTAAAGCATCAGATCCATTAGGCACCCTCAGAGTAGGCTCATCACTTGATGATATTGTGTTTGCTGAAGGTAGCGGCCACTACACACGCTCACTTAACAGCCGCGGTGTAATAAATGGTGTTTGGGTAGGCCATCAGCGCTGGGGAGATTACTGCCAAACAAGCCTTGACCCTGACGGTTCAACCATTTGGGCACTCCAAGAAACAGCACAGGATGGTTTAGAGAATCTCTACGTTATAAAGCTATTGGCTCCTTAACACATATAAAGGAATAGACAATGTTATTTAAAAAGAATGCACTTACAATCGCAGCAATATGCCTGCTTGGATCAGTTCAGGCAGAGCTCTTAGAGGTAAACTCTACACTTGATGATTCGGCATATGACCCAACCATCAGTGCAAGCATAAACCCACCCTCACGGCGCGCTGTGATAACGCTCCGCTCGGCACTAGAGCGCAGCTTTTTTAATGGCGAAGCGGAAGATTTTATCAGCTTTGCCATTTCCAAACATGATTCAGGCTACCACCACTCCACCCACCACTGGATCATAGAGCCACAAAGCTCCTATTTACCAGTGTTTGGCAAAAAGGTGATCATTGACGGTTTTACCCAAAAGGGATCAAAACCAAACAGCCATCCAATGTGCAAATGCAATAACTCAGAGTTGAAAATTGAACTCAGAGGAACAGGACCAGGTGCCGAAAGAGACCCGGCACTTGTACCTGATGGCATCGACTTTTTATTTGCCGACGGCTCTGAGGTTCGGGGCTTAATCGTCAACAATTTTGCTCGCTACTACGCGGCAGATGATTCAAATGATGATTTTGGAGCTAGCGGTCTTGCTGCAGTGTTTACTAATAATTTCAGCTTAAAGGGATGCTTTTTTGGGACCGATGTCACCGGCACTGAAAATATCCCCAATTTGAATGCCTTTGCATGTGTAAGCAGCACCAATAGCCTTATTGGCGGGCCAAATCCTGAAGATCGAAATCTTTTTTCTGGATCCTACACCGGCCTGTATGGCATTGTACAAATAAACGGATCAGCTGATATCGCAGTCAAAGGCAACACCTTTGGAGTCGATAGATCAGGAGAGCACATTCTTCAGCCTGATGGTCGTTTAGGAATCAACCTTGTCGACTCTCTTCGCGTGGTAATTGGTGGAGATAGTATTTCTGATAGAAATATTATTTCAGGAGGCCGGACCTACAATATTATTATTTCACCAGGTGATCCTGAATTCATAAGTCCCGATTATGTAGTAAAAAACAACTTCATTGGCACCAACCTGAAGGGCACGAAAGGATTTGGCGAGCGTAATGGCGTTGGCGTATGGGCCTCTCAAACAACGCGCCTCTCTATCGAGGATAATCTGATTTCAGGTAATGCTAAGGGCATTGTTATTGGATCTAATGCGTTTGGCCGGCTTCCTTGCAACAATACAACAATTGAGCGCAATATCATCGGCCTTAATGCCTGCGGCACAAAACCGCTTGGCAACGAGCTGCATGGTGTGCTAGTAGCTTGGGCACAAAACACGCTAATTTCACATAATGTGATCTCTGCTAATGGTGGTAACGGCATTCAAACAGGAGTTGCTGAACAAACCTCTATTCTTCATAACCGTATTGGTACAGATAAAGAGGGGCACCACAGGATGGGCAATGGCCACAATGGCATTCAGCTAGGAACACTTGTGGCAGCCGGCATTCCTTCACAAGATGATGTTGTAGAAGGCAATCTCATCGTAGGAAACCATGCAAATGGTGTAGAGGTGCGCTCACACGCTACAAACGAGCTCATCACCCACAACTGCATCGTCAAAAACAAAGAAAATGGCGTTCAGGTGCTTTGCTCAGACGCTATTGTTACAAACAACAAAATCAAGGATAACGATGGAAGCACCGTTGTCATTGGTGGCGTGGTAACAAGCCCCTAAATAGAACCCGGAGTGCTGCAGCCGCAGCACTCCTCCCCATTTTAAGCTCTATCCTTCAGAAAAAGCGTCCTCTTGAGAGTATTCATTCCATTGAATACAATGCATGAAACTTCAAGGGCACTCATGACGACGATACAAAAAGAGTTTGATCAGCTGCATACAAGACTACTTGCCGCTCAAGAGGCTGCCTGGTGGGCAAATAGCCGAGACAGAAGCGAATTAGATGACATAAAAAGCAGAATGCAGGCCCTTCTTCGCCAAATCACTCACATTACAGCCTCTGATAGCGAATTGAAGCTACGCATTTTTCTTTCGCTGCGATCGATAACACGGCTTGAGGAGCTTCCTCCACCAGAATCAAAAATTGCTGGAATGGCATTTCAGTTTTGGTATCCTGTTCCCTATACAATGCAAGCTTCATATTCTACGCCCATCATGGGTTGGTATCTCAAAAATGGAAACATCGGCACATTGCTTGAAACAGAAGTTGGCAAAAGAGTCAAATCTGCCCTAGAACAAGTCAGAACGCTTGATGAGATGAACATTGAAGAGAGCGACACCCTTGTTAGAGAGGCACAAGAAGAGCTTGGGGAAATTGAAGGAGAGCCATGTGATGAAGACGACCTGTTACCCTATCTAGAAAACTTTAAACAGGGCCTCAAGCATGCCATAGATGAATTCCATGCTCTTCGCATCTGGATTAAACCGGAGCATAAAAAGCACCTCACAACTGCACACGCTTTTTTACGAGCCCTACAAAATGGGAAGATTGATCCAGATTCTGCTGCCATCTATTTTGCCGGCTTTGATGACGCGAACCAAATGCTTTTACACCGCCTTGTAAATGGCCAGCCGATGCAGGAGTTTTTTACGAATGCAGATCACGAAGATCTTCTTCAGGTAGCAACGGGCGCCGTAGCCGAGCTTTTAAGACGTAACACCATTTCATGCATGCTTAAGGAAAAAACCTATAAGCTTGATGAGCGCGAAAAGCGCTTTTTACTTGACGCTGAAGTAGGCACACTCACTCTTGAAAAGTCGGTTTTTTATATAGTTGAGTGCATGTTTTCACTTAGGCCACAATCGCATAAGGGTAAGCGGGAACTTCGCGAGCTTTTCAATCAGCAGTATCCTTTCGCAATTGCTGAGCTTCAGCCAACTGTAGATGCTGTTACCGCACAGATAGCACAATTTGGCTTTTCAGGAAGTTCTGTAGCTGACGCCATCTTTAAAAAGCAATTTGGCGATGTAGAAGCTCGAACGGGTCTTGCATTGCAGCTACAGAACCATTTGGTAGGCAAAGATGAATCGAATCCTGAGTATGAACTTGTTCGATACACGATCCACAGAGATCCTGCCTGTGACTTTTTTCGCACATTCTTTTGGAATAGTAGATATTTACCTTTCTATGAACCCAAAGGCGTTTCGCTAGAAAAGCCCAAATTTATCATGGAAACTGTAGTCGCAGCAGTTGATCTCATTGACTTTACACGCTGCCATCAGCTTGCAGGTGAATATGCCCGCATGCCAGAAGCAAAACAGGCAATGGCCTCATATCTCCTAGCAAGGGTCGATGAGCTTGGAAGAAAATTTGGCATCGATAAATCGTTAGAGCTCGATCTTTTAGCATGCTGTCTCTATGGCTCCAACGACCAAGAGGTAATTCAGGCACAGCAAAAGTTTTCATCACTTGATCCAGAAACCCTTTCACCCCAGTTGAAGCCGCTTTATTATGAAAACATCATGAACAAGCTTATCTGGAACCAATTTTCTTATAGTGATGAAGAGACTAAGGCATTGCTTGAAGGCCCAATAGGTGAGTTTCTTGGCAAACAAGAGGTCGCTTCTGACGATATCAAAATCCAATTTGCGATCTACAAGTTAGTTAAATTGGGCCATTTACGCCCCGTATCGGATTTATGGTTGGAAGATATGGAACTTCTTGTCCCCCACATCACCACCCGCATCAACACTTCACTTCTGCAGATATTCCAATAGACCTTATGCCGGCCCTTCAGGCCTCAAAATGAGGTGTCGACAGGTTACCCAGGCCTCCGCTCACGCTCCGACCTGGGCTATGACATGCCGGCCCTTCAGGCCTAGCGATTAGTACCACAAATATTTTAGTAGGCGACCTTTCAGGCCTGGGTTTAAAACCACAATCTAGATAAATTGCCACGTTAAGAGGCCCAAAGGGCCGGCATTGCATCGGAGTCTTAATCTTGATTGTGACCTTTAGGCCTGAAAGGCCGGCATATCATAGCCCAGGTCGGAGCGTGAGCGGAGGCCTGGGTACCTGGATACAATTCTATATGAGGCCTGAAAGGCCGGCATTGTATCGCAGCCTTAATCTTGATTGTGACCTTTAGGCCTGAGGGGCCCACATGTCATAGCCCAGGTCGGAGCGTGAGCGGAGGCCTGGGTACATGGTCGAAACCTCACCCAAAGGCCTGGAGAGTCGGTATTTTATCGCAGTCTTAATCTTGATTGTGACCTTTAGGCCTGAAAGGCCGGCATGTCATAGCCCAGGTCGGAGCGCGAGCGGAGGCCTGGGTCCCTGGATACAATTCTATATGAGGCCTGAAAGGCCGGCATTATTCAATCCCATAAATATTTTTCATCATAAACAATACCGGCTCTGTTAAGCATCGCTCTAAATTCATCTTGAAATGAAATCGTCTCGTGATGCTCCTTCTGTGAATCAATATACTTCATGACAACATCAATATTGGGTCTTGAAACCGAAAATGCCCCATAACCGCTCTGCCATGTAAACCCGGCAAATTCTTTTCCTTTCGTCTTTATCCAACGTGATGAACTCGATTTTATTTCCGAAATTATCTTAGAAGGCGCGATTTCCTTTCCAAGTTGCAAAAGGATATGAACATGGTCTTCGACACCGTTGATTCTGATTGGCAAGCATCCATTTTTGCGACAGACTGCAAAAATAAATCGATACAGCTCATCTTCGATTTTTGGCAAAATCCAACCTTGGCGCTCTTTTGTACTGAATACAATATGCAAGATAATGTCACAAAGAGACTGCGCCATAATTCCCCTTTATATTTCATAAAAAATATATCGGATTCACAATTTTGTATGAAAATGAATTTATGTCGACCTTACAGGCCTCAAAACAGGGTGTCGTCCGATGTACCCAGGCCTTCGCTCACGCTCCGACCTGGGCTAAATTATGCCGGCCTTTCAGGCCTATTTTAAAACCACAATCTAGATAAATTGCCACGTTAAGGGGCCCAAAGGGCCGGCATTGTATCGAAGTCTTAATCTTGATTGAGACCTTTAGGCCTGAGGGGCCGGCATATCATAGCCCTGGTCGGAGCGCGAGCGGAGGCCGGTTACCTGGATACAATTCTACATGAAGCCTGAATGGTCGGTATTTTATCGCGGTCGTAATCTTGATTGTGACCTTTAGGCCTGAAGGGCCGGCATATCAT
>JAFEGT010000079.1 GCA_018239765.1 Verrucomicrobiota bacterium | reverse complement strand
GCAATGCCAAGGGCTGTTAAAATACTTAATAATCCCTTTACTGCCTTTGAGTAGGGTAGGGCCTCCGGTACATAACTTACTACGCTACGTGCGGCAACAGACGGTAAAAACCATGAGGCAAAGAGCTCAGTCGCGGCTCCCTTCATACCGCCATTTGATAGATCATATCTACGAGAGATAGTTGATGCGGTTCTCATCGCGGAAGCAACAGCAACAAGTTCACCTGCGTACGGTAACCACGCTTCTAAAGTACTATTATTTTCATTATTTGTTGGGTTCATATTTTAAAATTATATATAAATAATATTTATTTTACAAGATAAAAATTATCCAAAAATGGATACTCATTCGAAATTAGGAGGATATATGTTACCGTTAGGTGATAGGTTGGGTGAGATTGCTAATGATGCTGTTTTTGACGCAGCTATTGCAGGGGTTTGGGCCTATAATGTTGGCCATTATTCAAAAACTCCATGGCAGCTCTTTCAGGCAAGTGTAGCCACTGGCTTTATGCAGCCTATCCTGTCCGCCGTCGGAGAGGGAATGTTTGCAAAGCAGGTAAAATGCATAAGTCCTATGCTTTCTACGGCATTTTGTTATGGCGTCTGTTTGCTGGGCGAACATTCCATTAAATCGCTTACATTCACTGGTGATGGGCGTTTTTACGCAATTACAAGTGTTGCTTATATTGCGCTGGTAAAGGGAGCAACGTTCGCAGTGACTGATAAAAGCCCCTATCCTTCACTAGTATCTGTTGTAAAGGCGCCTATAGCCATTGTCAAAGGCATAGGCTCGCTCTTCAGCAGTGTGATGAATAGCCAATTTGTGCGGTCAAGAACTGCGGCTATCTATAGTAGTAAGGTAAAAGAGCTATAAAATCTCCGGGCAAGCCTTTGCCCGGAATAGCTTTTCAAAAGTTTATGTTGTTGGCACAGGTTGTGGTTGCGGAGCCGGTGGTGGTGTGTCTTGGTATGAAACTTTATGGGCCTGTAGCGCAATAAAGAGACACTGAATGGTCGTCGCAAGAAGCCATGTGCTTCCTCCACCTGTTGCAATTGTGCTGAGGACAACCGCTGCACGTATAACAGAAGCATTACGAATGCCGGCAAAAAGATGCTGACGATGCTCTTTTGTCATTCCTTCATCAATTTCGTGGCCGAGATTTCCCCAAAAGCCAAGAAGGAGAGCGGAGCTTACTAAAAAGACAAACGATGGGGCAAAAACAAGTGCCGCTGTGTAGGGAAGAGCCCAGAATGTAGCGGTAATAACTTTTCTTGCAACGTCTGGCAGATGTGTAGAATACTGTTCCACTTTGCGTCCTGCCCAGATATAGCTTTCTTTAGCTGTTTGGGCGGCATAATTGGCGCTTTGTTTTACGGCTGTTACGATACTACTGTACATCAAATCTCCTTTCATTTTTTATCAGGAACACTTTTGCTACTGTTATTGCCTCTAAAACAACTCCTACGGGATTTGCTCGCAAAATTCCAAGTGCAAGATTGCCAATGGCAGCTACCGCAAACGCCCCGCACGATATGTCGCGAACAGTTGTATCATCTAAAAGCCAGTTTACGGCATCAAGAGTGCATACAAGCGAAAAAAAGATCAGATCGCTTTTATAGCCATAGGCAAAGGCTAAAGCGGGTATAAAGTAGTAAAAGTTGTTCAGTATACTGTATGCGAGGCTGGATATGCGTTCCACAGCTTTCGGGATTTCATCAATCCAAAAAAAGCCTATGCTATCTTGACTCAGAATTGGCTGGATCATAACGATGGCCTCGTTTTACAATGTGGCTAAAGAATACTGGTTTTATGGAAAATGCGGCTATAATAAAAAGGCTAGAACAGCAGATAGATGCACAAAAGCTTCCTCATCTGTTGCTTTTTTCTGGTTTCAAAGATATTGGTTTACGCTCTATTGCCGAAAATGTGGCAAAACGGTGGCTTAACAGCAGCCAAGTGGTAGATCTCCACCTGCTCACTCCTGAAGGCAAGCTTGGCATGCATAGCATACAGGCGGTGCGTCGCTTTATTGAAGAGGTGAATCTGGCTCCCTATGCTGCAGGAAAAAAAGCTTTTATAATAGATGATGCTGAGCGAATGCTGCCAACTTCAGCAAATGCGCTACTCAAAACATTGGAAGAGCCTCCCAAAAACATCCTTATTATACTGCTCTCGAGCCATATAGACCGCCTTTTGCCAACGATACTTTCTCGCTGCCAGACTATACGGTTTTGTCCTGAGGGAACTCAAAAGCATCCTATTTTTACGCCCAAAAATTCGTTTTCAGACATTGCACAGTTTGCCAAGGAGTTTCAAAAGCAGTTTGACGCTAAGAAAAAGGCGCATGAAGCAGATCTCAAGGCACATTTTGCGGCCGTATTAAAGGAAAGTGCGCCCGCTCAGCGGCAACTTATCGAACAGGAAATTGAGGGTACTGTGAGCGTGGCTGCTATGCAGGAGGTAGATGAATTACTTCTCTCTATTCAGGCCTATTATCTCGAACAAGAGCGTAAAAATCCAAATAGGCCTTTTGGGAATGTGCTCAGCTGGATTCGGCAAGCAAAACAGGCCATAGAACGTTCTGGGCCTATTCAGCATGCACTTGAATCACTGTTGTTGCAACTTAAGGGGCTAGAACCCCATCGATGATGTGGGTTACCCCGTTAGGGCCTTCGAGGTTTTTTCTCGTAACCTTAGCGTCATTTACCCAGACCTGATCACCTTCAATGCGTATAGTGATGTTTTTGCCGCTAAGGGTGCGTACGGTGCCTGGCTTTAGGTTTTGCGACAGGTACTTACCTAAGATGATGTGGTAGTTGATAAAGTCGATAAGTTCATCGCGATGCTTCTCTTCACGAAGCGATTCCAGCTTTTTCTGGTCAAATTTACTAAAAGCGCTGTTGGAGGGCACAAAAGAGGTAAATGGGCCTGTACCTTGAAAAAAGTCTTGGAGCTTTGCTTCAAAAACGAGTGACTTAAACGTGCTGAGATCCGGTTCGCTCATAACGACCGATTCCTGGGATTTTGTATCGGCATGGAGTAGAGTTCCAAAGCAGAGTAAGAGCGCGAGCAATTTTTTCATAGAAACATCCTTTTTTTTCTTCATACCTAACTTTTTGACATAATTCAAGCACTTTAATAATAACCTAAGAGCCTCTTGCAAAACTAAGCATGGCAGAATTCAGCCCGGAGGCTTTATTACTGGCCAATTTTAAAAAAATTAAACGCAGAGGCGCAGAGGCACGAAAGCGCTTCGCAATGCAAGAAGGTTTCTGAGTCATCTCAGGCATTATTCTGAGGAATAATGCCCACGGGCATCTGCCGCGAAACGCGGCAATACTTCGTACTAACATCCAGTTCTTTGCCACGTTTCGTGGCAAGAGCTCATGCTAATTATCCCTCAGGATAATTAGTGATAAAGGCTTACATAAATAACCTCTACGGAATTGCGAAGCACTTTGCGCCTCTCGAGTCTCCGCGTTTAAAATTTTTGAAAATTGCAAGAAAAGATAAGCCTGGTTTAGTTTTGCAAAAGGCCCCCAGTTTTGGCTTTTCTCTTTGAGATGGAGGATCTTTCGGTCATCTTGCGAGTTTTTTCGCCTCGCCCGTAGGCTTAGGCTATGAGCGTCGGCGAAAAAATCGCAATATGAGCCGAAATCTCTCCGAATTTCAATGGAGAAAAACCCAAATCTCAGGTTAAGATGCAATTTTTGGAGCCGTTTGCAAGGGAATATATGAAATCAATAAAAGTGGCAGTAACAGGCGGGGCAGGACAGATTGCCTACAGCCTGCTTTTTCGGTTGGCAGCAGGGGAGTTATTTGGCCCAAATCAGCCTATAGAGCTCCATATTCTTGAAGTGGCTGAGGTAATGGGGGCACTTGATGGGGTGAGGATGGAGCTTGAGGACTGTGCTTTTCCGCTTCTTACAAAAATTGTCATTGGGTCTGATCCGCACAAGGTCTTTGAGGGTGTGGACTATGCTTTTTTAGTGGGCGCAAAGCCTCGTGGGCCTGGTATGGAGCGAAAGGACCTTCTTGCAGAAAATGGCAAAATCTTTGTTGCTCAAGGTAAAGCTCTAAACGATGTTGCCTCGAGAGATGTGCGTGTGCTTGTTGTGGGTAATCCCTGCAATACAAACTGTCTTATAGCCCTCCATAATGCACCTGATTTAAAGCCTAGCCAGTTTCAGGCGATGATGAGGCTGGATGAAAATAGAGCCAAGGCCCAGCTTGCTCTTAAAGCCAATAGACCCGTTACAGCGGTAGACAAAATGACCATATGGGGCAATCACTCTACCACGCAGGTGCCCGATTTTATCCATGCTACGATCGATAATAAGCCTGTTATTGAGGTTATCAAAGATCTACAGTGGCTAGAAAATGGCTTTATCTCTACTGTACAAAAAAGAGGCGCAGAAATTATAAACGCACGGGGTAAGTCATCTGCGGCATCTGCAGCATCAAGTGCGATAGATGCGATGAAGGCGTGGCATGGAAGCGACTGGCATTCTGCTGCCATCTACTCTGCAGGTAATAGCTATGGAATAGATGATGATCTCGTCTTTTCATTTGCGTGTAAAGGATCAAAAGTGATCGACAAGATAGAGTGGAATGGATTTTTGGAAGAAAAAATCAGAGCGTCCGAAAAAGAGCTCAAAGAAGAACGTGACCTAATTAAAAACTACTTGTAGAGGAATAGATGGATACGGACGTGCTCTTTACGATAACAAAAGAGAATCTAGAAACAGGCATGCGAGGCTATCCTGTAGGCTACTGCACCACATCGTCAGTACATCCAACAAAGGGTCTTTACTATCGTGGTAAATCGATTCAAGAGCTTGCGTTTAAAGAGCCCGAAGAAGTTATCTATCTACTCTATTATGGCAAAGAGCCATCAAAAGATGAGCTTGCTGCTTTTAAACAAGAGCTAGCCTCGCGTGCGCACCTCTCTGACAAGGTTATAGAATCAATACAAAAACTGCCTCGAGAAGGTCAGGCGATGAAGCTCCTTGCCAGTGCTCTATTGCTTGTAGGTATGCTTGAAGGCGAACAGGATTATGAGAAGGACTGCCTTAATTTAATTGCACGTATTCCAGAAGTTGTAGCCTGTGTAATCAATCACCACGCGGGATGGAAAGGTGAGCATAGTTCAAAGCCTGAGCTTGGCTATATGGAGAACTTTGTTTCTATGCTTCATGTGCCCCACAAACGTGAAGCTGAGCTTGTACGCGCAATGAAGCTCTTTAATATTCTTCACTATGATCATGGTGGTGGTAACCTTTCAACCTTTGTTGGTAAAGCCGTGGCATCTGGTCTTGAGGATATGTATGGATCGATGGCATCGGCAATATGTGCCCTTGCAGGCCCTCGTCACGGAAGAGCAAACCAGGACTGCCTTGAATTTGTAGAAGAGGTTTTAAAAGAGGTGGGTGAGAACGCCCAAATATCTCAAATTGAGGGGCTCTTACGAGGTAAGCTCACTAAAAATGAACTTATTTATGGCTTTGGTCATGCCGTATTACGCGTGGAAGACCCCCGAGCGACAATATTTTATGAACTTGCCGACAAGCAGTATAAAAAAGACCCTCTTGTAAAAATCGCCACCTATCTTCGCGAAGTGGGCCCCAAGGTTCTTGCCGAAAATCCCAAAATTTCAAACCCCTATCCTAATGTTGACGCCATATCAGGCGTTGTACTCACGGCAGCAGGCTTCGGCTATGCCGACTACATCGCTGTGCTGTTTGGCATGTCTCGAGCAGTAGGCATTGCTCGCCAGATTGTCTACGAGCGCTTAGAAGCTCGCGGCGGCAAGGGTACACCAATTATTCGCCCAAAATATCTCGATGCCAGTGATAGGTCGCTTTCCGGATGAAAAAAGTTATAACTTTGCTTTTTCTTCTTCCCTGTTTGCTTCACGCCGAAACGAACCCCCTGCCTCTCGGTAATCTAGCACTTCCACCATCGAGGCAACCGGGGCCGCTTATTGGCTTTGGCGATAACATTATCGATGAAGGTGAGGTGGTGGCTTCAGTAATGGTCGATAGGTATAGCGGGAACAAAAACTATTCCACCGACATAAATCCAAATGTTGTTTATGGAATCTCGAGTGACATGTCTTTGTACCTAAGCACTGCATATGCTCCTCGCAATAAAGATAGGTCCCAGCATTCATCAGGCATGGAAGATAGCATAGCGCAGTTAGAATATGCCTATTATAGCAGTGCGGGTCCCCACTTTTTAGACCAAGCTACTTTTGTTGCGAATGTCGGGATTCCTACAGGTTCGAGCTCCAAAACCCCTTCCACAGGCTTGGGCTCTACCAGCTTTTTTCTTGGCGCAACCTATAATAGCACCCAAACTGAGTGGCTCTATTTTACTTCACAGGGAGTAACAGTTACCACCTCGAGGCACCACAAAAAATCTGGCAATCAATTTTTGTATCAATTTGGATTTGGCCATAANNAAAAATAGCGTGAGGGGCCATTCCGATCCTAATTCCGGCGGCAATACCATCTTCATGACTCCGTCGCTCTGGATTTCCTCCAAACGATCAATTCTACAGCTTGGTCTAGGCTGCCCCATCATCCAACATCTTCATGGCCATCAATCTAAAAAACAGTACTCTGTAGTTTTCAGCTTTGGCATTTCTATTTAGCATTTGGGCATTCGAAAGGCCTTGTTGCATCATTAACCATCTCAGTGAGCTCAGTGGCTCGGTGGTGAATTATCCAATAACGTCATTCGGAGGGCTGGTGAGTTTTTGGTACAAATCGCATCGCTTTTGAGTTCATGCAATACCGTTTGCCGGTAGGTGGTGGGCCATCATCAAAAATATGTCCTAGGTGTCCGCCGCAGCGACTGCAGAGCACTTCAACACGCTTTATGCCAAAGCTTGTATCAGTTTCATAGGATACATTATCGGGACATATGGGCTGAAAAAAACTTGGCCAGCCGGTTCCGGAAGAGAACTTTGAATCTGAACTAAAGAGCGCCAGGTTGCACCCGCGGCAAAAATATATTCCTGGTTCTTTGTTCGTGTCATACTCGTTGTCAAAAGCACACTCAGTATGCTTTTCACGCAAAATTGCATATTCTTCAGGCGTAAGTCGAGCTTTCCATTCGGCCTCTGAAAGCACAAGCTTTTTTCCGTCAAAGCGGTACTGTTCCTGGCACTCTGCTGCTACAAAGCCCGGCAATAAAAGTGCGAGTGAAATTCCTAGAAGAGTAATCATAATTCCAAATCTGTTTATGTTAAATTGAACATAGCAAAAAAAGAGGCAGGTTGCAAGAGAGAGCCTGTTTTTAAGACAGGGCTCTTATAAAATAGGCTCTTTTTCAGTTGGATTTGCGTGATCTCTCGGTTATACTGTAAAGCAGCAAAAGGGGTGTTATGGACTTTACTGAAATTCAACGCATGTGCCAACGTGCCGCAAATCATAGTTTGAGCAAGACAAAGCTTTGTGTAACTTCTCTTGGTATTGTTCTCTGCGGCTTGATGGTAGTGTTTTCACAATCATTGGGACTGTTGTCAGGTGCATGGGTGGCCTTTAGCCTGAACTTTTTGCCGCTCTTTCTGTCTGGCGGGCTCTTGATGGGTCTTGGCGTTATGCTTATACGTAGCTACCACGACGAAATTAAGGAAACCGATATTGGCTTTGGTAAACTCTTTATGCGCTCTTGGCATGCGGCTCTCAGCTCTGCCTATGTCTTTATGCCTATTGTGCTGATCTTTTTATCTGTCTGGGCACTGCTTGGTCTTTTTTATCTTGTAAGTGAAGTGCCGATGCTTGGCGATTTTCTTGCCTCTATACTCTCCACAGGGCCATTTTTGCTCCATCTTGCAGCACTGCTTCTTTGCCTCTTTAGCATCTACATTCTCTTTGTTGTAACGCCAAATTTTGCCCTCAAACCATTCTCTGAGGCAACGGTGATGACAGAAGAGTCAAAGCGATATCTGTCCCATTTCTTTATTCGCGCTGTGCTGCTTGTGGTGGGGCTTTTTCCGCTTCTACTGTCGCTTGTGCTGCTCTCAATTGCAGCTACAATGACTACGCACGGTTTTGCAGGTTCCACAAACCATCTACAGCAGGTAATGCAGTGGCTGATGATTATGCTGCCGTATGCAGTGCTTCTTTCCCCAAGTGTGATTTTCTTTTTTAACATGGCGGCCGAAGCTCACGTGCTCGTCCATAAAAACCCGGAGAATGTATGAGTTTTGCACCACGTATTGGAGCGTTTTTACGGGCAAGAGAACAGTACCTTATAGAAACACTTATAGAGCAAGCTGCAAAGCAGCCTCAACATAAAAAACTGGCTGCTGATCTTGCCTCTGTACGAAATCTCAGCAAAGTGCTCTCAGCTTATGAAACTGTAAAAAGAGATCTTGAGGTTCAAGTAACTGAGCTGGAACGCACAATTTCCCATAATGCTTTTCTCTATCCTGAAGAATCAAGTGCCAAGGATCAGGAAGCACTAGCTGTAAAAAAAGCAGAACTTGCCAAGATTCAACACAGCATATCTATTATTTCTACTAAACAGTAGGAGAGCCTAGACATACCTGTACAACAAAAAATATCGTTGTAGAGTTGCTGGCATTAGGTGGTAATTTTTCGAAAAGTGCCTTTTGGCCTATAGCTTCTCTATAGGCCACGAGGCGTGTCATCATTCAACAGTTATAGTATTGCTGTTGGCAGACGTTTCTAAACGGTGCGTTTTGTGTAAACGTGTGGCGACAGCATACAGTTCGCTTCCGTTTGGTAGGCTATTTAGCTTGATGCCAAATTTTGCCTTACCATGTTTGTCGGTTTTAACAACCTTTTCACCAACAAGACTGTTGTCGCTATAAAATGATAAAACATATTTGGAATTCTTGAGAGATTTCAAATAGCCCTTTATGTGCAGGTTGCGATCAGCAACCGCTGATAAAAGTACAGGTGGCTTCTGACAGTCGAAAAGATGGTCATATTCCTCTTCGCTTATCAGATCAAAAAGTTTTTGGGTCAGCCCATAGACCGGTGCTTGTGTGTTGGCATTCGGTTTTGTAGGGAATATGCTTGCGTCAACAACGCGAAGGCCCTTTGCTTCATAAACGCGCGCGCGACTGTCTACAACAGCGAGGCTGTCGTCGGGTTTACCCATTCTTAAGGTGCAGCATGCATGCCAGCCTGAGTAGTAATGATTCAGCAGCCATTTTGCGAATTTTCCTTCGTCAAAATAGAGGGTATGTATTGTCACGCTGCCACCTACATCGGTTTGGCCAATAGCACCTTGAGCTGGATTTGGCTCGGAGCTACTTCCTGGGCCACCAAGCGGTGTTTTGTTCCAGAAAAGTATGATGTCATACGCATTATCATCTATTTTATAGACAATATGGTAGTCATTGAAATTTTCAGGGGCTATATTGTCCACTGGAGCATTTACGCCTGATATTTTAATCATATCTCCCGTAATGAATCCGTGGTTTGGCTGATCTACCCGTATGCGAGTGGACTGTGCTGATGTTGTAAATGGATTTACAACTGCACTCTCCACAACTGTTGAAAAGAGCTCATCGCCGTTGGGGTGGATGAATCGTACAAAGTTGCGGTGGTTGTCATCAGAGAACTCAACACTTTCAAGTGGCGATGCACCTGGAGGATTGAGTGAGTAGATGCTTGTCGCATCTGGTTGCGTTGACCATGGTAAAAGCACAGTAGCAATATGGCTTGGACTTCCTGACCATGAGGTTATCAGATTGTTTTGCCCTGCACCTGTGCCGGCAACAATAGATATAGAGTAGCCATTCAAAGAGCCTGCAGCATTATAGGTTGCCTGGCTAATATTACCGACAATAGGCTTTATAGGTATAATAACGGGGCTCAGTGTTATACTAGAGGCACCTCCTGCAGATGCTGCTCCAAAGTATGTGCTGATACCGCGAGGGCCATACCGTTTTTCTGCCATTCGTTTTGCAATTGGAAATATGGTTCGTGTGAAGATATTGCCCATCGCATCAATGTCTCTATCGTCTGCTATCATATTAGGAGAGTATTCTGGTCGTTCAAAAACATTTCCTGAACGAATTTTGACCTCGCCTTGTGAATTTACATCCCAATACTCTGTAGCAAACCCAGACCAGTGAAGGTAGTTTGGGTCTTGGCTTGGCTGCCACATGCCCCATTTCGCACGATTAAAGACAGGTTTTAATTTGTTAAAATCTGCATTAAGACCAAGGCCAAGGGTGAGATTTGCTGTATCTTGATAAAAGGTGTTTCCGAAAGTTCCAAAGGGTGGGACATCGCCAACAATTAAATCGAAATCGGCAAATTTCTTTGATGGGTCACTCTGTCCTCGTAAACTCCCAAGGAAATTGAGAGGAATGCCCGTCATGCTCGAGGTGGTTTGAGGGCTAAATGGATTTGTGGGGTCTGCAAATCCAAAGAACGAGCTGTAGATGATGCCTATAACTCCTGCAGGAAATGGTGCTGGTAGTTGCGTGCTAAAGTCTACTTCATGTTGGTACAGTAGCGCCATATCTAGAGTGTCTTGAGCTCCTGTGCCAACTCCAGGAAGATCTATTCTTGTATCTACAGGTAAGAAATTGAGTGATTCAAAAAGTGCTCTTGGTCCTACGCCGGATCGTTGCAGTAGTGCAGGTGAATCAATAGCTCCACAGCAGACCCAAACATCTGCCTTAGCATAGGCCTGTTTAAATTCTACATTTTCTTGGTTGCGAACAGCTGCATCAAAGAGTGCCTTTCTTCTATCTACTTCACTTAATGTGCCTTTGTATGGAGCTACATCGCGGGCAATAGATCTGTTAATTTCGGACACTTGCCAGCCTTCGCCATTTGGGCCTTCAGCATACTCAATGCCTATAACTTCTGTAGGGTCGTTTTCGTCAAAAAGTAGCTTGGTTACAAACACCCGCTCTTTTATTGTGACATTATTGGGTATGGTCTGATCCATAATAGGGTATAGGTATGCAGGGGCTGCATAACAGCGGGCATAGTCATACTTAGGAGAGCCAGGTCCTGGTCCAGCATAGTCTGATCCTTTTGCGTTAGCTGGATCTTGTGGTGGTACATAGGTATAGCCGGGCGTGTTTGCTGGATAGGGGTTAAACGAGGAGAAATTTGGATCAGACTGACTGTAGTGCGAAAATGGACTAAAGTAATGATACTCTATAGCGCTGTTTTGAAGGTCGACATCAGCTTGGTTTATGGGCCAGGATGCATCTCTTCCAGGAAGTGGGGCTTCAGCAACAGATTCTATGATGGCTCTGTTGTCCCAGCCTGTGATGGGAAGGTTCCTTAGATACATTCTGCCATCAGTTCCCATCAGGGAATTGAGTGTTTGGCCGGGTGTGGGGCCGTTTACATCCCAGAAGCGGCCTGGTACTGAAGAGACGAGGTAGCTTTGCGTTCTATTTTCGATTTTTTTATATGCGTCGATCATAGGGAAAAAGCCAAATTGAGGCTCGCCTGTGGCGGCTTCCCATCTGTCGTAGGTTCCTTCTTTTGTACCTCTGTTAAAAATTGTGGCGTTGATAGCGCTTGTGCCGCCAAGAGTTGCTCCACGAGCAAGCTGGGGCGGTACTCTTACATCTTGAACGTTGGTGGTTGTGTTAATGTCAACTTGCCATTGTGCGCATCCTTCTCCAGATATGCCAGAAGGACCACCTCGCAGTAGCTGCCCCCAAGGGTCAAATGGGCTGTTTGGATTAGGAACGGCAAGAGTTTCTACATCTGTCCGCACATCATCTTGGCCTACATCTAAGACTAATATTCTTTTGTTGGGATAGCGCTCGGCCATGCGGTAACACAGCAAGCTTCCGGCAGTGCCTGCGCCTACTATGATCAGATCATAAAGATCCTGTGATGAGCCATGAAGACTGCGTCTTTGAATGTCACATTTTGTAAGTGGTCGTATACGGTTTTCGTTTTTGGCTACATCTGTTGCGCATACTGTTTGGGTCAGCATGCTGGAGAGTAGTAGCTGGCAAATAGATTTTTGAATTGTTTTGTTCATCGATTACCTCATATTTGATTGTGGAGCCTTTTGCAAAACTCGGCGCGGGCATTTTTAGGCTCTAGGTTTCCAAAAGGCTCTGTGATAACTCCGTTATCTATTTAGCATTTTGCTCAATAATACTCAGTAAAATTTTTCAGTTTTTTGGTGTCTGCAGGTCCATTAGGTTGAAAGGTAAAAAGTTTGCATAGCTGGAAAGTACAATTTCACATAAAGCTTTTCTCTACCCTGAAGAATCAAATGCAGAGGATCAGAAAGCGCTGACTGTAGCAAGAGACGCGTTGACAAAGATCAATAAAGACATTTCTGCAATTCGCTCTAAGCAGTAGAATGTCACAAACGATACCAAGGATAAAACGATAATAACGATAGGTTTAAAATTATCGTTATAATCGTTATATCTTTGTTATCGTTTTTTTGCTTTGTCTATTATTGATTTATACTCCAGTGTTTGATTATCATTCTATGCTTTAATCATTTACAACTCGGAATAATATGTTAATAATAAAACACCTTCTCTCAAAAATTGCACTTATTGCTCTTGCTTGCATGCTCTTTTCTGGCTGTGCTTCCATAGTCCATGGTACGCGCCAAAAGTTAGCCCTCTCTTCGAATCCACCTGGCGCAACTGTGTCTGATGGCGAAAGTTCGATTCAAACACCTGGCTTCTTGAATTTAAAGCGAAACCAAGATTATATCCTTACCTTTACTAAACCAGGCTACGAAGTAGAAACTGTAAAAGTTACACATGTTATTAGTGGTGCTGTAGCTGGGAATTTGCTTGCTGGCGGATTGATCGGCTGGGGTGTTGATGCAGTCAGTGGAGCTCAATGGCGTCTTGAACCTGAAACTATTTCAGTAAATTTACGGCCTCTTCATGAAGCGGAACGATTTGCAAATAACAAGAACAGTGCTCCACAAACTCTATCAGATAAGTTGGAAGAGCTTGCTTCATTGAAAGAAAAAAACTTAATAACAGAAGCAGAATATAACTCAATGAGAGAAGTCGCAATACGTGCTGAGCCATTAGCGCTTGCCGATAAGTAGTTCTGTAATTAAAATCGTCAGCCGTTAAAGCGGGGTTTTTATGACATTAGCTCAAGTAGATGCTGTTACGTTTAAAACGCATGGTTTTCATACGTATGATTATGACAATAGGTCGAGCATACCTGATAATAAATCACTGTATAGAATGGGCGATCGCATTGTCGAGTTTGAAAAAAAGCCAACCGCTGAAGAGGCCGCAGAGCGATTTAACGCTGTTTTTCAAGAGTTTGTTCGAGACTGTGATATTGGTGAGCATAAATATAAACCTATCTGTGTTGCGTTGCGAATTTGTAACGATCACACAATTCAAGTAGACCCTCAGGTTGTTATTTTTGGTGAGAGGGTTGGTAAGGCAACGAAAGAGATTCTTTTAGAGCCTGTACCAGGATATCCTAATCTTTTGCGTCTGAAAAAAGTGTAGCGGTTAGCGATGCGGCCATAAGGGCGTGGTAAAGCAGGCCCTTGGAGCCCATGCCGCCAAGGCAGTAGACATTTGGAGCTGTAAAGGAGATGAAAGGTTTTTTATCTCCTGTTGCAGCTCTAAAGCTTGACCAGATGCGCTTCAACGGAAGGCGCGAAAATTGCTCTGAAAACAGGGCAACTTTCTTTCGAATTTCTTCTTCCGGATTATCAAATTCAGTCCATTTTCTTTTATAGGTAGCTCCAGCCCAAACTGTATTTGGCGAAACCTGGGTAAACTGCACGCCTGCATTAATTGTAAAGGGTAGGGGTGTCGGTTTTTGCCATTCAAGCTCGAGAGTTTCGCCCTTTATTAAGCTTATTGGGGGACAGGTTACTCCTTTGAGGGCAACTTGACCAGCCCCAACGGTAAAAATAACGTAGTCATATCCTGTAAGCTCTTCTGGGTGGGTGATTGACGCTTGAGTAAAGGTTGCACCTTTTAGAGCACAGGCCTTCCAAAGTCCTTCTAGATATGCTGGGCAGTTTACAGTAATTGCCGAATGGATAAAAAGACCAGGGTGCGCTTCAAGTTCCGGAATGTGCGCCTGGCAGGTTGCAGCATCCCACCACTCGACATCATCATACTCAGTGCGTTCAGAAAAGTTCATGCCTGCAACATGAGGGCGCAGCATTCCACATTCAAAGTAGACAGGGGAGTCAGTATGCAGGCTAGCTACCTTTAAAAGCTCTTTTGTGGCTTTCATCGCCTCATCAGCGCGGTAGCTTTTTACAGCTTTGGGGCCTGCATAGGGGTGCAATAGCCCTGCAGTGAGTCCTGAGGCGCCTGCGCCGATGCGCTCCTTGTCAAAGAGCTCCACTTGTGCATGATCTTGTAAAAAATAGGTGGCTGCAAGCCCACAAAAGCCTGCACCTACTATGGCAATTTTCATGGCTTTATTATACTATATGCGATTGTTAATTACGATGGATCTATGGGAAGTTTAGTATTATTAGGCACATCAGCCTCAGCAGGTATACCAGTGATTGGGTGCAGCTGCGCAGTCTGCAGCTCTACAAATCCAAAAAACAAGCGCATGAGAGCGTCTGCTCTTATACGATATAATGGCAAAAACATACTAATAGATGCAGGTCCTGACATACACCAGCAGGCACATCGGTTTGGTGTTAGGCATCTAGATGGTCTTCTTATCACCCACACGCACTATGATCACACCGGTGGTCTTGAAGAGCTAAGAGCATTTACCTTTGTAAAACAGATGCCTATTCCATGTGTGTTAAGCAAAATCAGCCTCACACACCTTCATAAGCTATTTTATTACTTTTTTGAAGAGCACGCCCAGGACAAAACAGTGCCGGCAAAATTTGACTTTCGGACCTTAGATGCTAAGCGCGGAGATTTTGAACTTCTTGGAATACCCTTTAGCTACTTTACCTACTCTCAGCCGAAAATGGAAGTAACTGGCTACAGAATAGGCGATTTAGCCTATGTAACCGATATCAAGGACTATCCAGAGACCATATTTGAAGATCTTAAAGGTATAAAAACGTTGATTATTTCAGCGCTACGCTTTACGCCTACAAAACTGCAGTTTTCGGTAGATGAGGCAGTAAGCTTTGCTGAAAAATCGGGC
>JAFEGT010000078.1 GCA_018239765.1 Verrucomicrobiota bacterium | reverse complement strand
GGAATTGGTGCCAAAGGCGGCCTTTGTCCAATTGGCAGAGCCCATAATGAGGGTGGTGTCGTCAATAATGGCCATCTTTTCGTGCAAGAGTCCCACGCGGTTTGATACCAAAACATTCATCTTCTCTTTGCTAAAGCGGCTAAAGGCAGGGTAGCTTGTTTTGCGGCTTGATTCGCGATCAAGTACTACTGTTACCTCAACACCACGTTTGTGCGCGGCCACAAGCGCGTTAATAAGATCCGGGTGGGTAAAGGTAAACATGGCGACTTTAATACACTTCTCGGCAGCATGTAGCTGTTTTAGGAGCTTGTAGAGAGCTTCTCCATCATCGGGTAAAAAACAGACCTCGAGTGATTGAGTTGGAGTCTTTATAAAGAGCGGCTCGATCTTTTTGCCCTTTTCAATAAGGCTTTTGCCTTTTGCTTCAATTGCCAACGCCACAGCTGGAGAGTGGACTCCCATAACGATATTCGCATGCATGTTGAGGGAATCGCGTGTAAAGTTGGCAGAGCCTATCATGCTTACTTTATGGTCGATGGCAAGGAGCTTATTGTGCATAAGCCCCTTTTGCCGCCTTGGCACCACAGTTACCTTAGGCCCAAGCTTTTCCTGTACATTCTGTGTTGCTACGGGATCTGAGACAATCAAAACCTCAACTCCATCGTCAGCCTTCTTTTTGAAGGCAGCTATGATCTCTTCGTCAGTCAGTGAGTAGATAAGGCAGGTAATTGATTCTTTTGCGTCAAGGATAGCCTGAACATATGTTTTACGAAGGTTGTCGCCTGCCTGGTTAGAGTAGTGACATATCGGCAGGTCTGCAGCAGGTAGTTTGCAATAGGTCTCTTCAGTGGAAAAGTAGATGACAAGGCTGTAGACCCCAATCAGGAATAGCAGTACAGGTGTAGAGAGCTTTGTGTTCATAGCCGGAAGTATACGAAATGTGGTTTTTTTGTGCTCCAGATGTTTTTTAAATAATGCTTTACTAGTTAATTGATAAATGTTAATAAATAATTAAGTAGAAGAACTAAAATTAAGGGGTATAGTATGAGTATTTCTAAAGATAATTACATGAGATTGTTTCAGAGCATTGATAATGTTTCTGAAAGTACAAAGGCTGGAAAAAAGGGACAAGAAGCCGGGGTAAAGGCTTATGATCTCGATAAAATGGGCCCTGCTCGCAAATTTTTTGCTAAAAAAATGGGAATCGAATACAAAACCGCAGAGGGTAAAGTCGTCTATTTAGACAAAACGAGCCTCAGCAAATTCCTTGCCCGTAATAAGGCCATTGCAAGCGAAAAGGAATTTGACCCAAAAACCTGCATTGAACAGTTAAAAAACCTTCACGTACCAATTGCTTCAAAAATTCAAGTTGCGCTTAAAGAAAAGAGCTTTGAAATTTCAGAAACTGACCTCAAAGCAATATGCAGGGGACTTGGCATGGATGAAAAAAATACCGATACTTTCGTGCGGCTATTAGATGGATGGAAAACAGATAATAATAGACCTGGTGAAACGAAGGAAGGGCGTCATGTAGGCACAGAACGAGAAGTGCTATTTGTTGTAGAAAAAGGAGATCCTTCTAGAATTTCTAGCACACTCGCAAATTTTTTAGTAAAACATTGCAAGCCAGAGCCTATGCTGAAGCCGAGTTTTGAAATGCTAATTAATGGTATTAAGGGACTAGCATAACATCCATTACGCCAGCCTCTCTGAACAGTCGCTTATGGAGTTAAGAAATAGGAGTTCCATTTCTTATCTACAAGAGCGGCTGTGTCGCTATCCGTAAGGCACTCTGGCGGGTAGTGGCTCTTCATGCGCGCATCGATAATAAGCGGCAAGGTATAGGAAATGTGGTGGTTTTTTACTTGGTGGTCTTTGGCGTAGATATCTTCTGCAGGCGAAAAACGAGTAAAGACTGTCCACAAAAACTCTAGAGAGCTCTCGGTTGTCTTTTTAGCGTCATCCACAACTATAATCAGCGGCCAGTCGCTTAGTTGGGCTAAGCTTTGTATATCATCAATATTTCCATCTACAACTAAACAGCCTGCACAGTAGATGCACGTATTCTTTACCTGGCGTGGAAGTGGCTGTGAAAGTGTTTTAGGAAGGCTGCGGCGCTCTTTACCTGTGCCTACAAGAACAGCTTTTGAGCCATGATTGAGCTTTGGTCCCGTATAATCGAGTGTGTCGTTTGCCGTTTTAGAAAATATGTAAAAACCAGACTCTGGCGAAAAGCGAGCCAAAACAGTTTCTAAAAGGGTTTTAAAGTCTTTTAGGTCTACATTCTGGTCTGTGACGATCAGAAATTTTGTTAAAGAGAGTTGGCCTTCGCCCAGTATGCGAAAGGCAGCAGCTAGTGCCTCTTTTTCGTAGCGCTCCTTTACAACGGCCGCAGCAAGTGGATGAAAGCCAGTTTCTGCATAGGTGTGCAAAGCTTTTACCTGCGGCATTACAAGGGGAAAAAGCGGGCTAAAGAGGCTTTGGAGGAAGTTTCCGATGTAGAGATCTTCTTGAATCGGCTTTCCTACAACGGTAGCAGGGTAGATTGCGTCTTTACGGTGGTATATTTTTTTGCAGTGAAAGACAGGAAATTCATGTGCCTGGCTGTAGTAGCCAAAATGATCTCCAAAAGGCCCTTCGAGGCGTCTTTCGTGCGGGTTTGCATGGCCAATAAGGGCAAAGTCACATTCAGCTACAAGTGGGTGAGGATGGTCTGCAACTTTTGTTGTGCGAAGTTTTTTACCCTGTAAGAGCGATGCAAAAATAAGCTCTGGCACATTTTCAGGTAATGGGGCAATTGCCGCAATGGTAAGTGCAACAGGCCCGCCTATAAATATGGTTACGGGGAGTTTTTCGTTCTGTTCTTCTGCCTGTGCAAGGTGAAAGCCGCCACCTTTACCAATCTGAAAGTGTAGCCCTGTTGTAGACTTGTCAAATCGCTGTATGCGGTACATTCCCAGGTTGTGCGAGTTTTTATACTCTGTATAGACAAGGGGAAGCGTCACAAAGTGGCCGCCGTCGTCGATCCAGGTTTTGAGTAGAGGGACGCGTTCAAGGTCAAATAGTTCACACTCTGTAACGGGCGCAGCGCTGGTTTTTTTGAGGCCGAGCGAAAAGAGGCGCTTGAGAGAGTTCTTTTTCTGCCAGAGGGTGCGTATAGATGGTGGTAGTGGCCCCTGGGCTAGCTCTACAAGTGATCTGATAAATTTTTCTGGCTCACAGCCAAAGGCAAGCTCTATTCGTTTGTCTGAGCCGTAGAGGTTTGTGGCAACAGGGAAGGGGCTGTTTTTGACGCGATGAAAAAAAAGCGCCTTGCCGCTAGTTGCGACAACGCGCCTATGAATTTCTGCGATTTCTAGGTTAGGATCTACTTCTGTATGGATATGAACAATTTCTTGCTCTTGATCTAGCTTTTTAACAAAGCTTTGAATATCCATTTTTTAGTAAATCCGCCGAGTTAGACTTTTTCGCCTCGTTTACGCATATCGTTTACAACCTTTGAGATGCCATTTTTCTGGATGGTTCTCATTGCGTTCGTTGTAAGACGGAGAGAGATAAAGCGGTTTTCTTCTGGCAACCAGATGCGCTTTTTCTTGAGGTTTGGGTTAAACACGCGACGTGTTTTACCTGTAGTCTTAAGACCGATACCTTTGTTTTTCTTTGCGATACCGCGTGTGACGTATTTAAAGCCGCGGGATGGCTTTTTGCCTGTTACTTGACATACTTTTGACATAGAAATATCCTTAGTTGTTGGCGACAATGGTACTTTTTTCTGAGATATTCTTCAACACTAAAAACGCATAAATCAAGAGTTTTCGTGCCCGTGCCCCTGCCCGTGCCCGTGAACGTTCTCTATTGAGTTAAATATTTATTCTTGTTACAGAGAAAAAAACTATAGGGATTAGGGTATGGCAGGTCACTCATCGCTGGATCAAGGCAGTTTGCAAGAGCTTTGGAAGCTCGCTCAAGACGCAGAAAAGGCTACGAAGAACATTCACAGAGAGTTT
The DNA here is from genome assembly GCA_018239765.1 of Verrucomicrobiota bacterium. Taxonomy (GTDB): domain Bacteria; phylum Chlamydiota; class Chlamydiia; order Chlamydiales; family FEN-1388; genus SZAS-7. The sequence continues at coordinate 6,832 of JAFEGT010000078.1, read as the reverse complement.
AAAAATATTTATATTAGGACCTATCGTTCCCATTTGCAAGTTCATAAAGAACAGGGGTTTATGGACTTTTGCTACCGCTATTTTTTTAAAAAAAGCTATGTTTTAGAGCCTGGCTCGCCAACTGCTCAGCTTCTTATGCAGCTCAACAGTAAGACGATAGATCTCAGTGAACAGTCACTTATAAAGGCAATAGCTTCAAGTCCCATCTGTAAGGAGGGTCTTATGGTCCATGATGTGCTTGCAAAGATTAAATCGGGTTGCCGTACAGTAAATCATATCCTTCAGCATGCTATGGAACGCAAAATCGAGCATGCAATCGAAGAAAAACAGGAGGGGATTAAACTCTTCTTTTCAGGGTTGTTTTTGCCAAATTGGGGTCTTGCTGATGCCCGTAGAGCCGAGATTCAGCGCGCTGCAGATGAGCTCAAGCGTGCTCAAGCCGCTGCTATGAGTAAGTCGATCGATAGTAAGCAAAAAATACAAGCCTATCTAGATGCCGCTACAGCCCAACTTAATGTAGCAATGACAGGTAAGGAAGAGGCAGAAGAGATCCTTAAGCAGGCAAAAGCTGGCCGGACAATTGATACAGTTGAAGTGGCAGCGCTTAAGGCAAAAGAGTGTGCCCAGTCAGCTGATGAAGCAGTTTTTCATCTACAGGATATTGTGCGTCAGGCAGATAGTATTGTAAAATCTAAAGAGACAAATCCTATTTTAAATTTCGGCGAAATCGAAGAACTTAAGCGAATGCGTGAGATATTAAACATCTTAGGTCAGGTGGCAGAATATGCGCAGTCGGCCAAAAATGCAGCGAGCGAAGTTGTTAAACTTGCCTTAAGATAGCGGTTTATGCTAACCTCGGGGTCACTATAAGGTAGTACTCATGAGCGCTGGCATCTCTCAGGCAATTGATCTTGAAGCACTAGGTAAGCTATTGAGCCTTGCAAAAAGTCTCGAAGGCGTTTCCGAAAACACAAAAGCGATCGAACGTGTGCTTTTACGCACAACTCCAGAGGGACAGCTTGCCTTTCAGGTAAAGGGCGGCATGCTCTGGCGCTTTTTTGCTATTACCCTTCCTGGCCGAGAAAAAGAGTATGATCTTGGTCAAAATCTTGCCCAACTCCAAAGCCTTTTTGTGAGCATCTCAGGTCCATCTGATCAGGAAATACGACGTGCTGCGCAAGGTATGGCGATGTATGGCGAAACTGTAATTGATACAACAGATGCCGTAGCGGCACTCATAGGTCTGCAAACGGCACTCAATTCAATCATCGACTACGTTAAGCAAAATAAGCTGCGTAGACAAACGGATGAAGAGCGCAAAAAAAGCATCGTAGATGCCCTAGAAGCCATGAAAATCAACTGGCGACCTAATGTCGCTCCTCCTATTAAGCCTCGCAAGAAACGAGTGGTTGCATAAAAATTCGTGCCACAGCCCGTGTGATTTACTTCTTCTTAGGGAAATTAAAGCGCATAAGGTCTTCTGCTGCATGAACGTTGGCAAAATAGGGCTTTGCCTCTTCTTCAAAGACTTTTGCATTCAAATAGCGAGCTGAAAAGTGGGTAAGAATCAGCTCTTCTACATTCGCCTTTGCTGCAATTTCGGCTGCATCTTTAGCCGTAAGGTGAAAATGCTTACGGGCAAGATCGCGCTCTTCTTCAAGATAGGTGCTTTCAGCAAGAAGTATGCGGGCATTTTTGGCAATTTCAACGGCTTGTGGGCAGACTCTTGTGTCAATAACAACAGCAATTGATTCTCCAGCGCGCACTTCACTCACATCGTCAATTGTTACACGTTTGCCATCAATCAGCAGCTCTTTATTTTTTTCTAAAAGCGATACATTTGGACCCTTTATGCCGTGGAGAGCCAGTTTTGCACGGTCAAATTTTCGAGAAGATGCTTCAGTTATGCGCCAGCCTATATTGTCGATGCCGTGCTCTAAGAAGGTGGCTTCTATCAAAAACTTGCCATCGTCATGGACAATACCAGCTTTATCTACAGGATGTTCGACAACTTGTATAAGTTCGTGGTAGCTTGTGCCAAATCGTAGGCGGTCAAAATACTTTTTACCAGAGGCGGGATAGTAGCAGTGGATCGGATGGGTGACTTTGTCCAAATTCAGCCGCATTAAAATTGAGCCTAGGCCAAGGCAGTGGTCACCATGAAAGTGGCTTACAAAAATCCGCGTGACAACGGGTGGGGCAATATCGGCAAAGATAAACTGTCGCTGTGTGCCTTCGCCTGGATCAAAAAGAAGTCCTTCATCATTCCAGCGAAAGAGGTAGGCGCCGTGGTTGCGATAGCGGGTCGGCTGCTGGCTGGAGGTTCCTAAAATAATTAAATCTCTAACGCTCATATACTTAAAACATGGTTTTTACATTGTTGCAACGCTTTTGTGCGTGCAGAAAATTGCATGGCCTCTTCAAGGGACATTTCTGCGAATGTTTTGAGGCTATTTTTGGGCTCTACAATAGCATTCCAGCTGTGTGTGTGGGCGAGACGTCCGCCACGAGGAGCTACAATCTTGCCCTCTACAACACCCCTAAAAAGGGTGATGTTGCCAGAGTTGTCGCTATAGCCTATTGTGCAGATAACCTGGCAGCTAGGGTCAGTATAATGCGAAATAAGCTCTGCCAAGCCCTTTGGGCCTAATGATTCTAAGAAGGCGCGAATGTAGGGTCCTGGAAGGCCGCCAAGGGCGCTGCAATGAACTGAGACGTCATCTATCATACAGGGCATTGCAAGCTTTTTATAGGCTTCTGCAATTTTATGATTGCCAATTGCCTCTGGTGTGCCCTGGATCTCTTCTAGCTCAAGGTCGGTGTGAATAAGTTCGATATCGCTACCTGAAAAGAGTCTTTTGGCCTCTTCAAACTTGCCGCTATTGCCTGTAACGTAATGAATCTTCATAAGCAGAAAAGCATAACCTTTTTAGAAATCTTTTGCCACTTGAATTATAAGTTGGTGCGATATAGGCTGAAGCTATGAATACAACAGCATTACAAAAACTTTCCCCAGATATACAGCAGCGCGTACGCTACTGGTTAGAAAAAAACTTTGACGATGAGACAAAGCAGGAAATTAACGGGCTGTTAGAAAAAGATCCCGAAGCGCTTGTCGATGCATTTTATACCTCTCTTTCTTTTGGCACGGGCGGCATGCGCGGGCTTATGGGCGTAGGCTCAAACCGTATGAATGTCTACACTGTACGCTGGGCAACACAAGGCCTTGCAAACTATCTTGTAAAGGCGGGTTTTTCTGATGCTGCTGTTGCAATAGGCTATGATTCACGTCATAATTCAAAACACTTTGCCCATGAAGCCGCTCGCGTGCTTGCTGGTAATGGCATGACAGTCTACATATTTTCTGAGCTGAGACCAACACCGCTTGTGTCGTTTGCTTGCCGCTACCATAAATGCCAGGCAGCTATCATGGTTACAGCATCCCATAATCCTCCGCAGTATAATGGCTACAAAGTGTACTGGAGTGATGGTGCGCAGGTTCTGCCTCCTCATGACACAGGCATTATGGCGGAAGTAAAGCTACTCAACGATCCTGATCAGGTAAAGCTTGCTCCTTTAAGTTCTCCATTAATCCACCTTATGGGTAAAGAGGTTGATGAAGCCTATTTAGAGGCAATAACGCCGCTTCAGCTATGGCCAGAGCTTAGTAAAGATAAAGGCAGCAGCCTAAAAATACTCTATTCCAGCCTTCATGGAACAGGCATAACAATGGTGCCAGAGGCTTTAAAACGTTTTGGGTTTACTAATGTAGATTTTGTGGATCCTCAGGTGATTCCTGATGGCGATTTTCCTACATGTAAAAAACCTAATCCTGAAGAAAAAGCGGCCTTGCAGCTTGGTATAGACAAGTTATTGAAAGAAGGGCACGATATTTTTATTGCAACAGACCCTGACTGCGATCGGTTGGGTGTTGTTGTACGCACAAAACATGGTGCCACAGCTCTTACAGGTAATCAGATTATTTCCATTGCGGCAGAATATGTGTGCCAGGCTCGCAGTTTGCCTAATAAAGCAGCCTTTGTGAAGACCATTGTAACAAGTGAGCTCTTTCGACATGTTGTAGAGAGCCATAAGGCTACCTGCTTTGATGTGCTTACGGGCTTTAAGTACATTGCCGAAAAAATACGCCAATGGGAGAGCACTCCCGGTTCTTACAACTTTGTCTTTGGCGGCGAGGAGTCGTATGGGTGTCTTCTTGGCACTGTTGTGCGTGATAAAGATGCGGTGATATCGAGTTGCCTTCTTTCAGAAATTGCCCTTTATGCAAAGGAGCAAAATAAAACGCTGCTCGATCTTTTAGATGATATGTTCATGCGCTATGGCGTATTTGTAGAAGACCTTATTTCTGTCGAATTTGAAGAGACAAAAGAGGGTAAGGAGCTGATGCAGTCTGGTATGAATGCACTACGCACCAATGAACCTAAAACTATTTTAAATCACGCCGTTGTAAAGTGTAGTGATCTTTTAAAGCCTTCGGATTTACCCAAATCTGATGTGCTGATTTTCGAGCTTGATGACGGAAGTAAAGTGGTTATTCGTCCATCTGGCACAGAGCCTCGAATAAAAATTTACATTTTTACAAAAGAAGCCCCCTCTAAAGACCTTGAAGCAAGTAAGCAGGCAGCCTCCTCCAAAGCTAAAGCTCTTGCCACCGCCTTCAAATCTTTATTCGCAATCTAATGCCTAATGAGGGCCAGGCCCTCATTAGGCATTATGTTATTAGGTTAAACTTGAAAGCAGGGTGGTTTCCTGCTCTTTGATATACTGTTCTTTAAATGAAGCAAGAGACTTTTTTCTTGCAAGTTTCATAAGGGCAGATGGGTCACGACCAAGATATTTACCCAGCTCTGTAAAAGTTACAGTACCTGTTTGCTTGACAAGGCGAGCTATGAGCAGTCGGGCTAAGATGAGGTCGTCCTGCCTTTTAGAGGACCGTATATCCTGAAGTGTCGTTTTAGTCCGAGCGCAAACTGACGCTACGATAGTTTCTAATGCATTGTCTTTTAAAGTGAGTGTAAGGGGGGATTTAGACGGTTTGTCTCCAAACAAAATTGCCCACCATTTTTTGGAAAATTCTGAATCGCCATACACACCCAATTTTACAGAATTTCTAATAATCATAGCTTCTTCTCGTGCTTTGTTATCATCTATATTAGTGTGATGAACGATGTTTTCGATGCTTTTTGGGTCATGTTCTCCTCCAAATGCTGATAAAACAAGTGTTCGGTTTAGCCATGTATACTCATTTAGGCCTAGATAAGGCAGATAACTACTCCACAAATACTCTTCGGGACGTTTGGTGATATTCGCCCGTACGGGATTGAGATGAACGTATCGTATAAGGCTTTGGAAGTAGGCTCCTGACTGTACAAGAATTGTCTTATACCTTCCCTGATAGAGTGAGCCCACTCTATCGTGCTTGTTATTATAGTATTGTGCGTAACGGAACGCGAGGACATGCATTCCTGATGCAAGATCAGCAGTTTGTGGCTGAATTACCAAATGTAGATGATTGCTCATTACACAAAATGCATGAATGGTCAACTGGTGCATCTCAGAGGCATACTGAAGGAGTAAGCAAAATCGAACATAGTCTTCACGATCGTTAAATATATTACGGCCGCCATTCCCTCTCAACATGACATGATAGCAGCAGCCAGCTTGAATGAAGCGCTTCTTACGAACCATATATTTATTCCTTCTAAAGAAAAGACGATAACCACAACACTTCTTTTGCACAAGTGCGAATTCAATTCTAAAATAATAATTATGCGTCTAATACCTAATGAGGGCCAGGCCCTCATTAGGCATTAGAATTGTAGGAAAGATTTTATTAGTAGCAAAATAGTATTATATATGTTATAAATACTATCTAATTGGTAATGAGGTGTTTATGGTTTGTAGTGATTTAGTAATAAAACCTAATCCAGATCTTATTGATAAAGCCTATGATGCAGGCGTGCAAGGTTTTAAAGTTACAAAAAAAATTGCAAAAGTTGGCAAGGGTGTAACAAAAGTTGCAGACATTTTTACACATATTCCTGGTTATGTTGATGAAGCGTTAGTTGCCATTAAATCATTTAAGTTTATTGGCGGTCTTCTTGCTGTCCCTAAACTGTATAAAAGTAGTGTTAAAGTCATAAAGCCGGGTAAGGTTCAATCACGAGCATATGCCGGATGGAAAATAGTTAAATCCATTAAGAAAATTGTTGGAGCTGTTGGGGCTGTTTTTTATTACCTTAAAAAGCTCAATCTTATAACGAAATCAGCTCTTGCTTGGACAGTGGTGACTGACTGGATCTTTTTTCCAGTTTCGTTTATCTCGGCGGCTCTCACTACATATGATTGCGGTAAAAAGGGGCTTTTTTTAAGTCAGTTTCGTGGCCGAATCAAGCAGGAGAAGCTTCAAGGTACAAAAGTTGAAGTGGCCACCCGCATTACAAATTACATACTGTCCGAACGTAAAGCATTAGGAAAGCTAAAAATTATTTCTAAAGATTGCCCATTAAAGGATCGGTTACATGGCGTTTTAGTAAAATTACAGGCACACAACGCTATTACACGCGCCCAAGGGGTTCGTGAAGCAAAAATGATTCGTTCTCGCCTTAAAGACAGAATCACTGAGCATGTCGGTATCGCAGCTGTTGATACGGCAATAGCCGTCGCCGGCATTACATCGACTATTTTAGGCCTTACTTGCCCGCCAGCAGCTCCCGCGCTTACCATTGCGGGCCTTGGCCTGGCAGTGGTAAAACTTGCAAGTTTTGCCTACAGCAAGTTTATTCCAATGGGTGATATTTTTGAGGATGAA
>JAFEGT010000077.1 GCA_018239765.1 Verrucomicrobiota bacterium | reverse complement strand
AGTTTTGCAAGAGGCTCTTAAGATTAAGATTAAGATCAAGACCAGGAATAAGACCAAGAATAAGAATAAGAATAAGAATAAGATTAAGATTAGGATTAGGATTGGGATTAGGATTGGAAGAGACCACCCCATGTTTTGGAGTGGTCCGAGAAAGGTTATCTACTCGAGATCGAGTGTGATGTAGCGAACAACCTGGCCTGCTTTTACTTGGAGCAGAACATGCTTTTGGTTGCCAAGCTCTGACATCGCACGAAGGAACTCTTCTGAGCTGTTAACCGGTTTTTGGTTTACAGACAAGATGAGTTGACCACGGCGAAGACCAGCTTCAGCAGCAGGGCTGTTTGGATCTACATTCTTGATGATCACACCATGATCGCGATCGATTCCAAGCTGCTGGGCAACATCAGGAGTAAGGTCTTGTACAAGTAGGCCAAGACGGCTCTGGATGTCGTTAAAAGCAAGTTCACTCTCAGGGTGAGCACCAATAGTTACTGTAATCTCTACAGGCTGCTTGTTGCGCATTACAGTAAGCGTTACTGATTCTTGCGGCTTCATAAGGGCAATTGTGCTTCTTAAGGCGCCAACGTTTTCAACGAGTTTGCCATTAATTTTCAGCACAACATCACCAGATTTGAGGCCTGCACGATCTGCTGGGCTATCTTTTACAACTTCTGCTACAAGTGCACCTTCGCTCTTGTCGAGGTTAAAGACTGATGCGAGCTTGGAGTCGATCTTCTGGAGCGATACGCCAAGATAGCCGCGTGTTACGTGGCCACTGTCTCGAAGTTGGTCCATAACGTGCTTAAGGATGTTGCTTGGTATAGCAAATCCAATACCCATGTAGCCGCCGTTGTTTGTGGCAATAGCAGTGTTCATGCCAACAACTTTGCAGTCCATGTCAAGAAGGCAGCCACCTGAGTTACCCATGTTGATGGCAGCATCGGTCTGGATAAACTGCTCTACCTGAGCGATGTCAAGTTCGCTTCTTCCTTTAGCAGATACTACACCAACAGTAACTGAGCCCTGAAGGCGAAGTGGGCTTCCTACAGCCATTACCCATTCGCCAATTTCGAGATCATCAGAATTGTCTAAAACGAGGAATGGAAGGTTTGTAGCTTCAATCTTTAAAAGGGCAATATCAGTGTTAGGGTCTGTGCCAATCACTTTGCCAACAAATTCACGGCCATCAGTAAAGCTGATGGTGATCTGATCTGCATCGCGTACAACGTGGTTGTTTGTAAGGATGTAGCCATCTGCAGATACTACAAAGCCAGATCCTTGGCCTTTACGTGGGCCGCGCTGTTCTGGCATTGGAAAGCCAAAGAAGCGCTCAAAGAAATCATCAGGAAATGGCCCGCCAAATGGCTGCTGACCCATTTCATCTTGGCCTTGAGATGATTTTTGTGAGTATTGTGTACGTACAGATACTACGGCAGGAAGTGCCTTCTTCGCTATCTGTGCGAACTCTTTTGACATCTCTTTAACAAGACTAACCTTAGGGGTCGCTGTTTCACAAAATGCATAGCCGTTGATAAGCATGCCTGCTATCACAAGCTTCTGTAGGGTTGATTTCATCATAATAGTCTCCTAAAAAGTATAAAAAATATAGTATAGCTTTTGCCCTATTTTTTGGCACCGAGCGTTGTAAGGGCATCGCATATAATCATAAAACCATTTTCAATTCTATCCCAGCCAAAATTTTCATTTGGCGCATGGATCTTGTCTGAGGCAAGGCCAAGGCCAAAAAAGCAAACCTCTGCCTGGCATGCCGCCGCAAGCTCAGAAATTATCGGGATAGAAGCGCCTTCATATATATAGGCCGTTTTCTTGTTGTAAACCTTTTCGCAAGCCTCTGTGAGGGCTTTTACAACCTCAGAATGTGGGCTTGTGCGAACGGGCTTACCCATCCCTTCATGAATCTGGCAAACTACATTATAACCAGGCGATTGTTTAGATTCGATAAAGCGCTTTACTCTCTCAGAAATGGTGTGCGGATCTTGATCAGGTACCAATCTGCAAGAAATTTTTGCAATGGCTTTAGCAGGAATCACCGTCTTTGTTCCTGGGCCGCCATAGCCTCCGGAAATACCATTAAGTTCTAACGTAGGTCGTAACCAGTTGCGCTCAAGAGGTGTAAGTCCCTTTTCTCCACCTGTCGGCAGGCACCCAATTTCTTTTGCAAAATCCTGCTCGTTAAAGGCAAGGGAGATATGTTCAAGCTCTTTTGCAGTCGGTGTTTTTACATCGTCATAAAATCCTGGTACAGTAATTCGGCCGTTAACATCACGAAGCGATGCCAAAATTTCTACAAGTGCATGCAGGGGATTATAGACTATACCGCCATGTACTCCCGAGTGAAGATCGCTATGAGAACTTGTGACTTCTACTGTAAACGAAGTGAGGCCTCGAGTGCCTAATGTAATAGCCGGAGATGAGGCATCTGGCATACCCACATCAACAACAAGAAGGTAGTCAGCTTTAAGTGCTTTTTTCTTTTCTTCAATAATGGCTGGAAGCGATTTCGAGCCTGATTCCTCTTCGCCCTCAATAAGCAGCTTTATGTTGAGGGGGAACTTTCCATGTTTTTTATAGAGTGCACGTAAGGCCGATAGCACATAAAAACATTGGCCTTTGTTGTCTTGAGCGCCACGTGCCACGATCTGATTGCCCTTACGTGTAGGCTCAAAAGGTTTTGACTCCCAAAGATCTATGGGATCTACAGGCTGCACATCGTAGTGGTTGTAGATAAGAATTGTAGGCGAATCAGGACCTGCAGTGCAGTTTTCAGCAAAGATGACAGGAACCTCATCTTTATTCCACATCTCTACAGTAAAACCAGAGTTTTTTAAGAATTTTTCCACCCATTCTGCGCACGCGCGTAGTTCTGGTCGAAAGACAGCATCAGCGCTTATGGAGGGATAGCGTAAAAACTCAAAAAATTCACTTTCAAGAGTCTTTTCTTGTTCTTTAAACAGAGCTTTAAAGGTCATAGTTACGTCCATATTTTTTCGATGTGTAAGGGAGCTAGGCTTTCTTGTGCAAGAAGTGCATTTTCTTTTTCAAGAAGTTCTTTTCCTGCAAATGAGGCATTGATGCCAGTTTTTGTGTAGGGAATCAGATGGCGTTCTACCGCTCGCACTATATCTGTGCAGGTAGCATGAAGACAGGCGTCTCTAAAGGCCTGTCGCATCTCAGGAGTTTTACCCTCTCTAAACCAGCTGTAGGCAACTTCAGCTCGTGTTCCTGGTGCGATCGGGCTATCGAGGTTTTGTAGCATTTCACGCTTTGCCTCTTCGAGATCTGCTGCGTCAAATTCATGCTTTCTTATGTCCTCAAGTGCTTCATCGAATGCTTTGAGGGTAGAGACGATATTTGGATCTCGGTATGAATAAAACGAAAAAGTGCCTGACATAATGTTGGCAACGGCACCAGCACCGTATGCTCCGCCCTGTTCACGTACCCGTTTATGGAGAGTGACATTGTCAAACAAAAAGGCAGCAAGAGAGAGAGCCGCAGAATCGGGATGGCTATAGGATATTGTTTTGCACACCTTGCTTGTAAAGGCCACTTGAGAGGCTATAATCCTTCCCTGATGTGGTATTGGCGCTATTTCGTATTTGCCCTTCCAAGGGCTGTATGCATGTCCTGGAAGTTCGAGTAGCCCTTCAAAGCCGCCTTCTTGATAGCGCACGAGCTCGCTTTGGTCGCAGCTTAATACAAGGTGAGGATCGCGTGTGCAGAGCAAAAGTTTTGCCATGCGCTCAAGGTTTTCGATGAGCCAGTCTGATCTATTATCAAAGTCTGCAGCAAGGTTCTTTATGTGATAAAGGTAGTCAAGTCCATAAAAGGCGTTGTTGACATACCCTGCGCTATTGACGCCACTTGCTGCAAGGTTCATCGAGTATTTAAGAGCATTACTTACAAAGCTTGACTGCAGGTTAGTATAGTGTTTAAGAATAAGTTCTTTCAGTCGCGCTCTATCGGTAAAATTGGGGTTTGTAGCCATGTCAAAGAGCAGGCCAAAGAACTTTTCTGCTTTATGGTACATAGCCTTGCCGCGTAGGTGAAAGCTTGGTACAAACGAGCTTCCTTCTTGCACCTGGTGATTCAGCATAGTAAAGGCGCCGATGCCACCCGTGTTTTCCTGCATGTAGTCTAAGGTTTCTTTGTAGGAGCGATGGGCGTTGCCAAGCTGTGGTAGCAGTATGCTAAAGAGTCTAACAAGCCAGAGATCTTCTGCTGCTATGTCAGGAACAGAAAAGACAAGGTCAGTGTAGACGATTTTATTTGTAAAGGTGTTGTGGTGAAAGAGTTCAACATTCCCCATTTTTTCTTGATGCAGCGGAAGCGATCTGACTGTTTTTGAGACCTGATCAAGAGAGATTTTGGGCAAGATGTCCTGTTTGGTTTCATCTTCCTCTTGCTCTTGCATTTCTTCTAAGGCCTTTGTTTCTGCAAGAATCTTTAGCCTGTCTGCATTGGTGAGGGTTTTATTGAGTGCCTCTAGGTTTTCTGCCTCTTTTTGAAGCTCTTCAGCTGTTAACGAGACACTAGGCTTCAGGACAACTCGTACAAAGTGGTTGTTCGTGAGCATGTAGCGAACGATCAGTTCACTTATAAAACGAGGTGATTCTGCAAGTTTTGTGCGAAATTCATCAAAGATTGAATGGATGCGAAGGCCATCTTCAGCATTGCCGCCATGCTGCGCAAGAAGCCCTGAGCGCGAAAAGAGGGCAAGACCAAATGGCGATGAATCGCCTGTGATTTCACTTCTAAAGAGCTCTACTTGGTGAAGGGCGCTCTCAATAAGTTTTGGGTCTATTCCCTCTTTTGCTATACGCTGCAACGTATCAAAAATGAGCTTTTCTAACGCTGCGGCATCTTCTGCCTTGCATCCCTTTAGGATCACTCCATAGGGGATTTCAGCCACTTCGCTATCGAGAAGAGACTGAGCCTGCTTACAAAGACCTGATCTTAAAAGCTCCATCTTTAAGAGCGATCCATCAGTCTCCATAAGCACTATGTCAAGTACACTTAAACCAAGAAGGGTAAGCTGATCCAATATTGAGCATGTAAGCCATGCAAAAGAGATGATCGACTTGTCTTCGCTTAGTTCATCTGCAGCAATAGGGTAGAAGGCCTCTTTATAGACTGGGCGTACAAAGCGTGGCTGTTTTGGTATTGGAGGCAAAGGATCGAGCTTTGATATGTCCTTCAGAGCTCTTTGAGCTACGAAGTCAAGGTGCTTTTGTAATGGTAGATTGCCGTAAAAGAAAAAGAGGCAGCGGCTTGGATGGTAGTAGTTTTTGTGAAACTCGACAAGCTTTTCATATGTGAGGTTAGGGATTTCGCTCGGATCACCGCCAGAATTATAGCCATAAGGGGTATTTGGATAGAGTGCAGCATTTACATG
>JAFEGT010000076.1:865-8576 GCA_018239765.1 Verrucomicrobiota bacterium | reverse complement strand
CGCGATTCAAGAAACTCTCTTATCAACTTATCCTGCTCTGCTGAGGGCCGTTCCATCGCATCCTGGATGCAAAAGGTTGTGGGATGGCCTATTGATTTTAAAGCCTTACGGTTTGTCTCTAGATCGTCTTTTAGACCAATGACAACAGCTTCAATTTTGGAGCGCTGTACATGGCCGTAGTTGTCGAGAAAATATTGGCTAAGGCCTGCCGTAATCAGATAGTCATCAAGTGAACGAAAGGGATGACGAGACGCAGTCTTAAACACAACAGGCATGCACTCTTCAAGCGACAAAAGCTGCGAACGACGAAAGGCAAAAGGGGCATGCTCAAGAGCGCGCCTTTTTTTATAGCCAAAGAGGCGATTTAAAAAGGCGTTGCTATTTTTCCATGATGCCGTAAAGGATGCATCACGCGAATCAATTGGCCCATCAGGAGATGGCCAGGAAGCTAAAAAGATTTTGGGCTTGCCAGACTTAGAAAAAAAGTCCCGCACACGCACGCGCTTACCCAAAAAAACATCATCATTAAAGTAGATGTAGCATTCAGCGAGATTTGGAATATGGTGCAGATTTGCTTCAATCGCCTGAGAGTTAAATGTAGGCAGATGCGACTGGTTATAAAAAATCTCAGAGTGATTCACAATGGTTATTTTGGGATGGTCTATAAGCCAAGAGGGCTTTTGGTTTGCTGTAACAATATAGATATGGTTTATGAAAGAGGCATACTTCCAGACGGATCGTAGGCTATATTTGAGCTCATCGTGACTTTTAAAGCGGCTAGGAAGACACGCTTCGTGACAGACCTTCTGCCCTTTCTTACGCTGCTGAAAGCTTGCTTGCCACTCTTTGTCGCCCCCATCAACCCAGGTGTAGACAAGATCAACCTTGTCTACCTGAGTCTCAGGACTTTTAAAATGGCATACGCCAGAAAGAAGCTGCACATAAAAGATGCTTGCGAGTACAAAACGCATCATATGTTATTCAACACACGACCTAAATAGCTGCCATTATACTCTTCACATGTTGTCGGCAGATAGCTAACGGCCTTCTCATAGTACTTTCTACATTCATCAAGCAACTTGTGAGACTCTGGGGCTCTTTCTACAATAGCCTTGAACCTATCAACATCGCGAGAGGAAATAATTGGCTTCACAGTCAAAAACTTCGCAAGAAGTCTCTTTTCTGCCAATTGCTCAGCATCAAATTCCTGCATACTTCCTCGCTGAGATTGCGAAACCACCTTACCATTCAGGTCTGTAAGCATCGCTACCCTGCCATTTTTCACAGGTCCCGCCAGCATGCCGCGCTTTACACGCACCGCATCTTCATGGCTTAAGATCACGTAGCGAGTTTTATTATTTTCCTTAAGAACAAGCATATAACGAGCCGCTAACCTATTTGCCGCATATTCAGCGCTTGTAAGATCCACTTTACTCGTAAGATCACCCTTACCAGCACGTTTTATAATAAAATTATCTGTATACTCTATAGCGTCTGCGCCCGGAAGCCCAACAAGGCCTTGTGGAAGCGCGTTATTAAAGTGGGCAAACTGCTTATCAAATATATCATCAATGCTATAGCCATTTGCTGTGCTTGGATGCTCTTTTGCAATAGGCTGATAGTTAGGCTCTGCAGGTGGTGGCACATTTTCAACCTGGACTTCCGCCTCCTGCTGCTGCTCTTGTTGCATTTCAGCAACCTGCTCTTGCTCCTGTTCCTGCTCAACTTCAGCTTCGGCTTCAGCCTCCATTTCTGCACCAGCATCTACACCGCGACCAGAAATAACCTTGGCAAGCTGCGTCTTATCAACGCAAGCCTCAAGAGCCGCTTTTAAGTTCTTTTCTTCAAAAGCGCTACGAAGATCAGCAGAAATATTTGGCATCGCACGCACATTTGCCGCAATCTTTAAAAAGGGCTGCATAGCATCTGCAATTGCCTCATCGGCAGTTTTATCTTTCTGTCCATCTACAAGCGCTCTAAAGCGCGATGGGTTTTCATGCTGCACAAGAAGTGATGAAATCTTATTAAAAAGCTCCATTCTATCTTGAAGAGGCGCTTTTGATGTAAGAGCCGCTCTTGCGCTCACTTCAAAAGTCTCGCGCATTTTATACCGCGCAGCAGCCCAATTTTTGTCCTGCTCTTCATGAATAAGATTTGCAGCTAAATAACGCCAGACAGTTTCGGAGTCTGGTTTAAGCATGGCAATAAAGTCATCCTTGTCACCTGCCAATGCATTGCGTACAGCTTGCGAAAGCTCTTTATTTGCTTCTGGATGGTTTTCAATACCCTCCCAAAGGTTTTGCGCGATGTCGCTTTTGACTTCATCCGACACTTTGATGGTCACACTTTGGCCAGAAAGTATGCCACGCATACGAAACGCACTTTGCAAGGCATCTCGAAGCGTCATACCTTTACGTATACTCATAAAGGCTTTTGCTGTTGGCCTCTGTGGAATATCTGTTCCTGTTTCAAAACGGCTCAAAATTACTGTCAGCCGCTTTTCAGGCGATTCTTTAAGGCGAGACTGCTCAAAAAGCACGATCTTGGTTTTACCAAGTTCATCGCGCTCAAGGCACACCTCATTGCCATCGCTATCATGAAACACCACGCCTTCAATTTCTTTTCTTCCGCACTGCTCCAGAACGTCAGCTGCAAACTTGGTAATTTCTACATCCTTAAGCCAGTTTCCGCTATCGATAAAGACATTATAGTCTGGATCCTTAAACTGGTTGATCGCCTCATTAACAAGGTTAGCATCTCTTGCCATTGTATCTACAGATGCTGCATTTGCACGAAACTTAGCCTCCATAGCTGCTATCGTCTTGCCATCCGTTCCCGGCTCTGGCACCACATCCATAAATGTTGCTAAAATGGCTTGATGAAGCGTTCCGGTGTAACCAAACACCTTTTTACTGCTGCCTGCAAGGGTTTGCGGTGTGCTTGTTACACTTTCGGCATGTATGGCATTTTGATTAAAGAGTCTCTTTTGGCAAAAATCCATAATCGACTGAGGATCTTTGCTGATTGCCTTTTGAAACCACTCAAGAAGCGCTTTAAACTCTTTTGATTTTGGATCAGCAAAAAAGTCATCCGAGGATGGCACCTTTAGTCTCAGCTCTTCTAGCCTTGCTGCCCACTTGGTATCTTCAAAACTGCGGCCACGCATCTCCTTTTTTGCAAGCTGCTGCCATTCTATGAGCATATCTTTTGCATCCTGCTCGGGAATACCGTTATACAGGTAGTACTGCACCGAATAGATAATTTTTTCGTGAGGATCTGCGTATACTGTTGGCTTTGGCTTACCCGGTGCCGCATAGGGCCTTGCAATATATTTTCTAAGATTAGGATCTGCAAGATCAAGCATTGGATCCTTACCATAATTCGATTTACACTCACGTAAAAGCGATGTCTTCAGCACATTGGTAATAGCATGCGCTGCCGCACCCAAAAGCTCTTGAGCCATTTTATCTGTAACATGAGATCCTACCCATTTACGCTCATCTTCTGTTGCTTCTTGGGTAAGAAATCGTCCGATTACATCACCGTGCTTCTCGATTAAATCTTTGAGCTGCGGATTATTCTTTAGCCGTACAAGAGCTCGCTGCACCAAAAATGGCTGCACTTTTTCGTAGTAGAGCTGCTCATTAATTTCATAACTTGCGGGCTGTTTAACGAAAGTGCCAGGAGGAGACCTCATCGCATTGGCAAAGTCAATCGACACCTCATTATTGAGCTTTTCGTTTGTTGCAAGATCAAGTAAAAGGTCTGTGAGCAGCCTTGAGCGCTGAAAACCTGTATCCTTATCAAAAATTACCCGCTCTCCAATAGGCCGTTTAAAGATAACCTTAGGATTCATGATCATGTCAATTTCATCAATCTGGGCCGATTCTTCAAGCTGCAGAAAATCACAGAGCGCAGAAATGCTATTGACGTGAGCTTCGAGAGCTTTTTTAGTTTTATCATCTTCAAGAACCTTAAGCTCTTCATTTAGCTTTCGCTCTATAGCCGGATCGTCTGCATTCAAAATTTCATTTTTTTTATTTTTTATACGCTCAGGAAGTCTTGATAGGCTATAGTACGCCTCATACATACTTGTGAGTATTGAATGTTTCTGCCGCGATGCCAACAGCACAACAGCACCATCTTCTTTAGCAGTTTTTAAGCGCGCAAGCACCTGATCGACGTAGGCTGTATCTTGAGAGAGCTCGATATCATATGGGAAGGTCACCAGCATCTTTTCGGCCACATTGCCAAGGGTTTCGGCAAGCTTTGATCGAACCTTTGCAAACTGCGCCTCAGGCACCATTACCGTAGAAAGTGAATTGCTATCTGCAAGTAAGATCGCCAAAAGTGGCTGTATCACTGCCGTTTTACCCGCACCCATAATCATCTGAAAGACAAGATTTTTATCTTCTCGTATGGCCTCAGCAAGCTTAAGGATGTTTTGCACCTGTTCAGGTCTTAGCTTGATGTTGGCTGTAGTTTCTATAAAAAGGAAGATCATTGCATAGGGATGATCTGGTGGATAGGCTCTTGTTCTATCAAGCTCACTTCCAAGATTATCCATTATCGTAGGTGCAAGCTCTGGCGTTGCCGCTTTAAGCTCTTCTACCCTATTTACAGCACGCTTTAGCTGTTGCCATGTCTCTTTCTGGAAGAAATACTTCTTTATTGCTTCTTGAAGCGCTTCTCTATCACCGGCTAAAAGCTGTGGGTAGTGCTTCTTGGCAAAATCGTGATAATCCCTACGAGACACAAGAAAGGCAAGTTCTTCAATGGTAGGATAAAAACGCTCGCGAGTTTGAAAGGCTTTAGCCACTTCAGGATCTTTTGAAAGCGTCTGAATAACATTATTTACGATAAGAGTTTCAACGTGGGCAAGGAGCTTACGCTCTTTTGCCTCTTCTGCCTCTAACTTGCTAAAGAGCTCTTCCTGATTTCCTGTAATAGTATAGGAGACACCGCCTGTGCTCTTTTCAGCAATTTCAATATCATCCATTAAGCTTTTAAATTTGCTCTTGCCAGCTTCATCGTCGGCTGCTAATTCCACAGCATTCGCTGAAAATAGCGTTTTTGAAACAGGCTCAACAGCCGGTTTTTGCAGCTTTTCAAAATAGTCACGTCTTATATGACGCATAAGACCGCGATCTTCTACAAGCGTATTGAGCTTAGAGAGTGGCTCTAAAGCCGCAAGCGCCTCTGTAAATTCATGTCGATTAGTTACTTCAGTTTTATGTTCAAGGCTACGAATCTGCTCAACTGCTTCTCGTATATCTATAATGAGCTTATCAAGCTGCGGATCTTTATCTTCGGCATATTTTGCATTTTCATAATCAAGCATCACCTTATCGAGCACAAAGAGCTCTTTTGCCGCTGACAGACGCTTTTCATCTGGCACGCGGCTAAGGTACGCTAAAGCAAGTTCCATTTCCTGCAAAATTACTTCGCGTGCAAGCGGATCTTTTGCCTTAATAGGCTCTTCTTTAAGCGCCTCCTTAGGAAACTGCTCATCATTTTTCTGTAAAAGATAGAGTGCCTGCATCTGGAGCTTTAACACACGTGAAGATGCCCCTGCAAGCGGCATATTAGCAATATCGCGCAAGAACTCTGTCAATTGAGGATCAAGCTTTTTACTTGTTACATGGGCCTCTCTTGCATAAAGTAGCGTCTCTGCTGCTTCAACATTACCTCTAGCAAGATAGAGCTTGGCAAGATAGTATCGAACTTCAGTTGATTTTGGCTTTAGCTCTCCATGAATGATTGGGCACTCAAGATAGTGAGTACGCTCTTGCGCTACGCTAAAATCAAATGCACCACCTGCTTGGATATCCCACACCGGCATGAGTAGTTTGCGCTCTTTTGTATCGCTATTTTCTACCACCAACAGCCCACTACTATTCATAAAGCCGGGAACAGACTGATTATCTGACAGCAGCCATTTCTCAGCACCTTTTACGCAGAATTCATTTTTTTGATTTCTGGTAAATCCAATGCCAATTCGTGGAAAATCGATCGACTGAAGCGATCCGCTTTTATCGGTCCAATAAATAGAGCTGGCAGGATCTTCAAAGCCGCTAAAAATGGACTTTGCGGGCGTTTGAGCAAGGGTACTGGCACTTCCAGTTGCTACGACAGTTCCGTCTTGCTGCAGTTCATAGAGTGGTTTTAACGATTTAGGATCTACCAAGAACGTTTTTTGAGCCTTGGCGTCATACCACTGAAAGCAGCTCGCAAGTTCGCGATTTGTAAATTTTGCTCTCTCTTCATCTTTCACAATGTGGTGAGACCATGGTAGATCCTTGGTCATCACAAAGACATCTCTTTTTTTGAGATCAACTTTAAATGACATGTCTCTGTTTGGATCTGTAATTGTATAGACAGACCCTGCTCTATTACAGCGTAAAAGCTGCATATCAGCAACAGAGCCATAAAGCTTTTGCTCTACCATAAGATTCATCACCTCTTGAGGGACTGGGTCCTTATGATCGCGATATATTTCTGGATCAGTAGAAATAAACATTCCATCAGTAAGAGAAAGTGTGGTCTTTTTGTCTTTAGTCTCAAATACTGCCGCTTTATTTGCTACAGGGCTAAACTGTGCTGTTGCAAGTATCGGATACATCTCTTTTAAAAATGCTGGGGCATGTTCATTTACCATCTTGAGTAAATCTGCTTCAGATACAGTTGCAAGGCGCATTTTAAGAGCCTCTTCAGCCATATCAGCATGTTTTATTCTAAGAAGATTAGGTGTAACATCGGCATCTATTGCATGGTCCTTTCTCATAGCTCGCAGTAAGAGACCATAGACAAAGAGTTTATCTTCCTGAGGAAGATTGCCAGTAAAGAGCTGCCCAGAGGCTGCAAGGAGCGCCTCGAACACTTCTGGCCACGCCTGCTTATTTTGGCTTTTTACAAGGTCTTCCACAAGCGTTGTGAGAAACTTCTGATCAACGAGTGTATCTACCTTCAAGTAGCGCTGCACGTTTGCTGCAAGCCAGAGAACATCGGCACATGTTTTTGGATCTTCCTTACGTGCATTTGTATATACAGCATCAAAAAGTGAGCGAAGGCGCTCTACAGTAAGCTCTCGCGTTGCTTCATTGGCACACTGTTTTGCAAGCAGGTCGGACTCAAATAGGAGGGCATGAAAGAGCAATCTTCCATCGCGATCAAAAAGGCGCCGTGGATTTTCTTGAAAGTAGCTAATGGTCGAATCGATCTGCAGATCTTTAGAACAGTGCAGCTGACAGAGCTCTCGTAGCTCTTCATGCATCTCAACTGTAGCGTTTCGTACAAGATGGCTGACACCGCCAACAATTTTGCTGCCCGTTTCTTTCGCTTTTGACCAGAGCCCAGCTACTATAGTAGTGGCCTTTTCGACATAAGTTTCAGCCTCTTGAACTTGCTGCTTTAGTGATGGTCGGTTTTGAGCGAATGCTGCCTGCACGCCTTCTGTTGCAGCATAGGGGATTTTCACCTCTGGGATATCATCTACGTGATAGAGATAGTTATAGAGCTCTCTGTAGCTTGTTTCTTGAAGGCTCTGATCATAAATATCTGAAATTTTTGCCGCTTTTGCATAAGCAACGCCCGTAGGCTCGACATGCAGCTCGCCATCTTTTAGACGCACTTGAATATGCCCACACACCTTATCATCTTTTTTATCAAAGACGTTTTTCGCAGGAATCACGATGTCCTGATAAGCTCTAAA
>JAFEGT010000076.1:0-845 GCA_018239765.1 Verrucomicrobiota bacterium | reverse complement strand
CCAAAGAAGTACTTTGCAAGCTGCTGATCATTCCAGGCACTCTTTACTCCTTTTGAATCGATATCGTTTGTGGCAATACCCCAGGGCCAGTATTGCGGATCAGCGTGCACATCATTTTCGATGCCATGATCGATGCGATCTTTGGATTTAGCAATTTCTATATCCAGATTTTTGATTTCTGCCTCTAAGCGTGCAATTGCCTCAGCACAGGCACGGATGTTGGAATCTAAAGAAAGAATTTCATCTAAACGCGCCCTTGTTTCCGATTCCTCTTTTAACAACTCCTTTCTTGCTTCATCGCGATTTTTTACCTGCTTTCTGGTTCGTTTACCAACACCCACTGCCGCCTGCTGGTCAAGCGCATCAAACTTTCCATCGAGTACATCTTTTTGTCGTTTTAGATCATCTAATGCCTTCTGCAACTGTTTAGGATCTTCACCATACGATTTACGTTTTTGCTCGAAGGCAGTCTTACTCGCCTGCTGCTTATCGCGCTCGGCAATGGCTGCAAGTTTACTTTTTTCATTACCGGCAAGTTTTATCTTTTCAGCCGCAATTTCCTCAGCAATGCGCACCTTTTGTGCGGCTCTATCTTTGGCAATACTTGCATTTACCTTTTTTGGCATATCAAATGCATTTGTGCGAAGCCATTTGCTAATCTCGCCTGCCAGATAGTCGTTATCCTTCATGGTATGGCTAGCATCAAGTTTTATATTAAAGAGCTCTGTTGCAATTGCCTTATCCGCCTCTGGCAAACGCTCGCGCATGAGCATAATATCGTTAAAAGCTGCTGTCCAGAAGGGATCAGAGGTACGAAGCTTCTTTACATGTTCGTAGATGTAGGA
>JAFEGT010000075.1 GCA_018239765.1 Verrucomicrobiota bacterium | reverse complement strand
GCGGCACTCTCACACTGCATGACTCCTCAGCAATTTCGAGAGTTTAAATGTGACTTTAAACTCTTTATGTATGAGCGTTTTTGTACTGCGATTGAGCAGGCGGTAGCGAGTCCCATGGATTATGAAGCCGCTCGTATGCTTTATAATGAAGCATCGCTTACAAAAGAGAAATTTGCTGCGAGTGTCGATAAACTACGTTTTGTGCTGCCACTTGAGATAGACGCAATCCGTAAAAGTAATGAACGGATGCAAAAGGCTCTCAATCTGCTAGAAGCACAGATAAAAGAGCATGAGCAGAATGCTTTACCACTACCTGATAGACTAGAGCCCTCCCAAATAAATCTGGATGATTTTAGCGAGGAATCATCTCTAGAAGTAGAGTCAGAAACTGTTACAGCTGATCTTTTATCTCCAGAGTATCTTGCGGTTGAAGCAAAAATAAAAAACCTTGTGAATCCCACTCCCGATAAAGTTCTGGACTGCCTTGAAGATATTGATGGATCAATTGAGCTCTATGAGCTGCTGTTCAAAAAGGTGGGTGGGCTCGATGCACTCTTACAGATGAACTTTGGCGATGACGCATATGATACTTTCAGAGATTTTTTTCGCACCATGGCGTGTAGTGTAGATTCTTATCATAACCCAACAGATGCTCGTAGCTACATGCTCTATTTTGCATCTACAGCCCTTCTTGAAAAGCATTTACGAAAACAGGATGCAACAAAACTTCTTGTTGCAAATGACTTTCCATCGCTTTTGGGCCTTGTAGATTCTACACTACTCAACCAGCTTACATCTACAGATCCATTTTGGGCCGCACAGCTTGCTCAGGTTGAACGCATCGCTAAAGAGGTCCGAAAAGAGAGTGTGAACTTTTTTCCAAGTTCAGAGGGAGAGCAAGGTGTGCTTTCATCTTCTATGAAAACAGCTCTTTTGAGCTGGTTCGATGGTCAGGAGCCGCTGCAAAAACAGCTTCAACAGGAATTAATTCAGCAAGCAGAAGAGCAAAAAGCACGTATCGAAGAAGAATCTCGCATGCCACAGCAGATGGTAGATATGGGGCAGGATATTGTAAAACTTGCTGCTCTTTTTCTTAGTGGTAACCCACTTTCGCAAGATGAGCAGGCTTTTGTACAAGCCTCATACGATCGTGCTGATGCTCTTGTTAGTCAGTATATAAACTCAGACAAGCATTTTCTTATTGATGTCGCTATGCGCAATAAGGAGCTTGCTGAATGGCTTTTGCCGCCTATGCCAGCTATTCTGGGCAATTATTTTGTTCCACTTTCAGCTGATGCGAAAAAAGCGAAGGCGAAGGAGACTAGTGTCTATGCAAAACAGGTGGTATCGAATCAAACGGACGAACTAAAAAAGATTTCAGCACGTATCTACAGCGACCCTAAATACTTACCAAAGAATTTCGCGTCAGATAAAGCTACAGTACTCTTTGCAATGAGACCTCAATGGTTTCCAGAAGCGTTTAGGACCTTGCTTACAGCTGCCGCAATTGCACGAGATGTTGAAAATCGCACGCGTGAACATGCTACGTACAATGAGTTAGATGATAAATTTTTCGAGTTGGAGAGCGGCGCTAAGGGCTATAAAGTTACAGCAGTCTCAGCTGGAACTTTAGCGTCTAATGTAGTTCTGAATAACAGGTTTCGTGCGGCAATAGGTGGAGGAGCCCTGACAAATATCTACGATAAAGGCTTCCCAAGAGCTCAAAAAGAAGAACAGGTTGTCCAGGTTCCGAAATTTTTCGGGGTGAGGCAAGAAATCGCCCGAGAGTACTATCAGCTTCATTCAGTTCATGGTGCACGAATAGAGGCTGTTGTTAGCTACTGCAGGCAGCACGGTTTGCAAGGTGAGGACAGGTTTAACATGATCTGTTCGCTCATCTTTGAATCTGATATTTTTCTCCAAGAGCTTCAAGATCCCGAGCAACGAAAGCAGCTTGTAGCAATGCTTAAGAGCTTTCTTGCCGATAGCATCGATAGTGCTATTCAGGTTGAAGATTATAAAACAGCAGCAAAGCTTGCCTGGCTTGCATCTATGATGCAAAAGAGTATTGATTATGTAGCAAAAGAGGATCAGCTTATAGCTCCTGAGCAGCTTCTCAGGATTATAGAAAAATCTGCGGATAAAAAATATGTGAAAGATCAAGCTGCTATTTTTTACCATATTTCTGAAGCATTGAAAGATACGAAGAATGAAAAGCTTCAAGCTTTTGCTTTGCTTCTTGAGCCACTACGAAAGCAGTTTGGTTCGGATGAGAAATCGGAAGTAGCCTATACGCTTCAGCGCTGGATTCAAGAACCTGCAAATCAAGCAGAAGCTGTAAGGCTGCTGCAGCTGCCCGAAATTTCAACGTTTTTAGCTACGCTCTTCCCACGTTTGGGGCATGTTACCTTTGTAGCTGATAATGGGATTTTGTATGGCGAGCAAAACGGCAAACGGCTGATTACACTCGATCTTACACGCCAAACAATAAGCTGCACGCAACCTGAGCTTATACAGTCCACAGAGGTTCCTGTATCGAATGTAGTTGTTAAGCGGCTTGTAGAGTGCAATATTATTCAAGAGTCAGATGACACAAGCCATCTACGATGTGCTAAACATGGCGATGAGCTCTATATTACCGACTCGAGCCGAAATCTTGTCATAAAAATGGATAAGGAAACTGTTTCTATCAAACTCGGACAGGGTGAGTGGAAGCGGGTGATGACTGAAACAGAAGCGTGTGAGGCTCTAAAAAATAATGCTCTTGGCTCTCGTTACATCGTTACCTATTCGGGAGAACTTTTTGACCCTCAAGATGCAACAGTTGCCTATAAAACTGTGGAGGGTGTGCTCCGATCAGAGGAGCGAATTTTAGCCGAAACTCCTGAGGATTCACCCTTTAGCGCGTTTGAAGATGAAATGTGGAGCACCTATTGGGCAGATGAGACGGGAGTAGTTCAAGAGATTGATTTTAGCCGACTTGGTGTTTCCCTTGTGCGAGAAAATAATCGCTGGCTTTTAGCAAGCGATAAAGAGTGGCGGGCAGCTGAAAAGCAAACCTTAAATGGTTTTATTCTGCTAGAAAATAGTAAGGGCGAGCTGAAAGTATTGTTGCCAGTTGCTCAAAACCATGTTGTGGAATGCGATTTAGTAAAAGATACACTTATTCCAAAAAATCTTGAAGCGCGCTATGAGCTTGCACGCAGCTACCTAAACCGTGGGCTTGTAGATAAAGCTGAGGGCCTTCTTACAGCGGCTCTTGCTGAAAAGGCCGCGGCGCCACTTTCAGATAATGAGCGCATGGCTTTAGAACGTGTAATCAAAGCGGAATCAACCAACGTACGAGCGCTTTCAGTAAGAATGCGAGCGCTTTATCTTTTAGAGAAAAATCGAGCGGCATTTCCAACTGAAGATCCAGAATTGAATTTAGAGCCGCTTTTAAAAGACTATTTAAGAAATCTTGGAAGAGTCGTGCCCTTGGCTATGCAAGAGGAGCTTTTTCTTTTGCAAAGAATTCAGCCTCGGTTGAAAGAGATGCAAAAAGTTGCCTCCATACGAGCAGTTGAGCTTGGCGGGGATGCTCTTGAGATTACCTATAAGGATACAGACAAGGATAGCGTGTTTATCGACAGACTTGCGATGAAGGTGCTGCCGTTTTATAAAGCTGCGAAAGTGGCATTGCATAAGAAGATTCATGTATTAAAATCAAAAGACCTTTCTGAAATATCTAATCTGCTTTCCCAAGATGAGGTGCAGCCCCTTTCGATGAAAGAGAAGATGCAGTATCGCGCATTGCGGATGAAGGGGCAATTTCCATTTGTTGATGAAAAAAATCCATCAATGGAAGAGCTAGCACGTTATAAAGACCTTTTATTGAACGAGTGCAGCAAAACAGAGTGGAAAAAAGGGTGTAAAAACGGTCTTGTGCCATTTTTAAGCCACACTTCATTTTTTAGCCCTCATGAGAATTGCAAAGAGTTTGCCGCAAAACTTCTTCAGCTAATAGAGCTTAATACCACTCCTGAGGCTCTTAAAGAAGATATAGAAGAGCTGCAGGCGATGAAATTGAGTAAGCTTGTTCGCTATTCCAAAACTACGCCAAAGCTTCCTCCATCCCACAGGGTACTACAAAGGGGAGCTCGTGAGATGGTCTCCATTCAGTACATGCAAGCAACACGCGATGAAACCCCCTTCTTACATGGGCTACGTGAGGGCTATCTTAATAAAGAGGTGCTGGTTCAAGAAGCCTCGCCGCAGCCTATCTACACAGTAGAAACAGCTGATCCTGTATTAAAAAAGGAGAACGAAAGGGCTCAAGCTGATCTAGAGGCGGCTCGTAGCCAGCTATCTGAAGAAGTTTTTACATACAAAGATGGGGCAGACAGTGCTGCTGTACGTGAACAGCTGTTGGGTAAACGTCTGCTCGAAGAAAAGAAGCTTCAAGAGCTTGGTAGCTTGCTCGTGGGTAGTGTAACAGCAGCACTATCTGAATCGCCCTTTTCGCATAATCAGTTTGCAGCGAAAAAGCGTGCCTATCCCACGATTGAAGAGTTATGCTACCTGGCAGCAAGAAAAGATTATCTGGAGGTAGCTAAAAAGCACTATCCGGAACTTAATGAAGAAAATCTTCTAAAAATAAAAGAGGCTGTTAAAGAGTATCTTCTGCAAAAACTGCAGGTGCAGCATCTAGAGCGCGCCCTCGGTCAGATTGATGACGTAAACCAGCTTGGTAAAATTTTAGAGCAAAAGAGTGCCTATAATTTTGATAATCCGAATGCTCTTACATTTTTAATTCTTGAGACGTCGCTAAATATTATTCTAAGACAAGATCAGGTAGATAATATCCTCGACTTTGCTGATAAATTGAAAAATAACAGATCAGTGGCTCTCCAGATGATTATGGGTGCGGGAAAGACCTCTGTTTTACAGCCAGTTCTTGCGCTTTTATTGGCTGATAGCGACACCCTCTCTTCTGTTATGGTTCCAGAGGCGCTCTTTGAGCCGGTACGTGAAGGTCTTGTGCAGCTTTTGGGTTCTAGCTATCAGCAGTTTGTTGTATGGCTGCCCTACAATCGTACGCTTGCAGAGGATATAAGCTATCTTAAGACCTTTCATAATGCTCTTGTAGAGGCTCAAGAAAAGGGATCTACAGTGCTGTTTACGCCGAGACAGACACATTCCATCGTCACAAGTATGTATGAGGCCTACTATGCAAGAAAGGGTGATAAGACGGCCCGAGAACGGCTTGAATACATAACCAAAATCGTCAATCTGCTTCAGCTAAAAGAGGTTATGCAGATGGATGAGGCCGATACGATCATGAATCCAAAAGTTAACTTTAAGTACCCGATAGGTGAGCGTGCTGAGCTTAATAAAAAACGTGGATTGGTTGTAACTGACCTGATGATGCGTATAGCGCAAGATAAAGAGCTCAAGAGTGCAGATTTTGTGCAGCGCTTTCAGGAGCGACTTGGCAATAAAATGGAAAAAGGTAGTCCTGAGCCATTTGCTGCCGTAATAAAGCCAAAAGTTGTAGAGCATGCAAAAGCGGTCTTTATGGAGCAGGTGAAGCTTGATGATCCAGAAGACTATGTGGGCAAGTTTTTAGCTCAGAGCCATCCTGATGATGAAGCTATGAAGGAGTGGCTAAGAGAACATATTCCAAATCCTGATGATCGCAATCTTTTGGGCGCTCTTGCACACTCCATAAACAATGTGCTTTGCAACTCTCTTTCTAAACAGTGCGGTATGCATTACGGATCTGGTAATAAAAAGGGCGATCTTCTTGCCTGCCCATATGATGCAGCAGATAGTCCTAAGCCGACTATGTTTTCTGATCCCTACGAGCAGCTGATATATGCAGTGCAGAACATTCTTTACAATGGCATCTCCTATGATGCGGCAAAAATGGCGATAGAGCATATGCAGAAAGCTGCAGAAAATGAAATGCAAGCGACGCGAGCTCTTCTTACTAATACCGAAGTATTTGCTCGCTTTAAGGCTATTATGGGCGATGATCTTAGCAATGTAAGCTTAACTGAAACGCCGCCTTCAGAGCGCTTTATCTTAGCGTTTCAGATGAATATAAATAAGAACCCACAAGCACTTCTTGAATTTGCTCAGGATCATCTTTTCCAGCAAGTTGTTGTCTTTGATGCAAATATTTCAAGCACTCCACAAACTCTTGCAGGGCTTGCAAAGGTGACAGGAGGCTATACAGGCACTCTCCAGACCGGAATTTTACCCAAATCTATGGAGGCAAAGGCAGAGCTTGGCACTGACGGCAAAACTATTTTGTCTGTACTTAACAAAATTGAGAAGGGTACATCAGCCATTGAGGCAATTTCAGCCAAAAATGGGTCGTTAACAGACCAGGTAATCGCGCGCTTTACTCAAGATCGCGATTTGAATGTCTTTATCGATAGTGGCGGCTGGTTAAAGGATGAAAAGATCGAGCAGTATGCTGAAAAGATGCTTCTCGCCATGAGCCAAGAGCGCCCAGATATTGGGGCAGTCTGCTATATCGACAGTAAAGGGGCCAAAATTTCGGTTGAACGAGGTCCGGATGGATCGCTTATACATGTGACCTTAATGCAGTCACAGTTTAAAACGGATAGTGGAAAAGTGATTTCGATCATACCTCAAAAGTATGAGACAGGTACCAATATACCGCAAAAGGCTACTGCCAAGGCTTACATGAGCGTCCGCAAGGGTATGACGATGCGCGATGCGCTGCAGAGTATTTTCCGTATGCGCAAGATTCTTGCAAAACAGAATATTATCATAGGCCTTTCTGACGAGCTACATGGTATCAAAACTGCGGCAGATCTTTTCCGCTACTTTACTGCCAACATGGCAGAAGGCATGAAAGAAAAGAACTGGATCGCTGCACAGCATCGCATGCGAGAGACGCTTGAAAAGCCACTACGCATGCTTTTAGCAGATGAGGCGCTTCCAAACGATCTTCGTGAACGGCTTTTTGATAAGATGCAGTCACTTGTTATACAAAAAGTGCAAGATGAGCCTTTTGAGGCTATGTGTCGATCAGCAAAGGAGATCGATGCACAAGAAGCAATCGACCAGCAGGTAGCGCGCGTACTTGCGCTCTATGATGATATCGCCAAAGATAAGAAATTGCAGGTAATTGTTAATCAGAAGATTCAAGAGCTCTATCCTGCTGAGGGTAGCGCAAGAAAACTCCTAGAAGGGGAGCTAAAAGGTTGTGCCGACATCAACGATCTGCCCCAAAAAATATCAACCCGAACAGCGGATCAGGGACAAGAACTTGAGGCCGAGACTGAACAGGAGGCTGAAGAGGAAGAAGAGGTCCAAGTAGAACTAAAAACGGTTAGTGTAAAAGGTACAGCAAAAGCGGTGCCTTATAAGCCGCTTGCAGAGACACTTAGCCAGTACGCTACACGCTCATTTAGCCCAATATCGCGCCTATTGCCAAAAGGGGTAAGGTTTGACCTTGAATATTCTCCAAACCTCTTTATCAATAGCTATAAGATCGGCACAAACAACCATGCGCTCTATCGTTTGCCAGAATACTGTTTATTGGCTACGGGGACACGAGTTGTGATGGTGAGCTTAGAAGACGCTGCGCGCATTAAAGAGGCGATGAGGGAGGGAAAGTTAAAGCCCCCACAAGCCCTTGCGCTCTATTCGCAAGATGCTGAAAGGCTCGTGTCGACCTCAGAGACCTTTAACCCAGACATTGCTCGTGCAGCTGTGCAGGCAAAGCTTGCTGCAGGTAAAATTGCCTTTTCAAGAAAGGAAATTGCGATGCTAAAAGCAGAGATAGACGCTCAAGCAAAGCCAAAGGCCTATGCCGCTACTTTACGAAAAATGTTGGAAAGCAACATCAAGTACCTAGAGCGCAGCCGTGAGGACTATCCTCGCTCGCTCATCCAGCAGCTCTTTGCGAGTTATTAACCTGATTTTTGGGGTTTTCTCCTTGAAATTCAGGATCTTTCGGTCATCTTGCGAGTTTTTTCGCCTCGCCCGCAGGCTTAGGCTATGAGCATCGGCGAAAAAATCGCAATATGAGCCGAAATCTCTCTGAATCTCAATAGAGAAAAACCCAAAAATCAAGTTATTAAACTTAGAAACGGCAGTTGAAAAGATGTTACTGGTACAATTTTTTGTACCAGTCGCAATTTTCATAAATAAACATCTGTTTGGGAGGTTTGGAATTACGGCGTTCTGTTTCAGCCCATTTTTGTATTCTAAGGCTATCTTCACGCGCTTTTTCTACTGCTTTGATAATCTTGTCTTCTTTAAGGGCGGACAATTCTTCAAGAGTATAGCAGTCTCCTGATGGTGCCGCGACGATTCTATGAAACAGCTCTAAAAGTTGTGGGTTTAAGGGGGTTGGGGGAATGTCGCTTCTTAAGGTAGCTACAGCAAACCACTGATGCTGCGAAGCAAAGGTATAGTCTTCGATAGGCTCTGTAACATCGCAAACCACCGATTTGAAGATGCATTGCATGGCTTCAGCTTGAGTAAATGCATGGAATTTCACCACTTCTGGATGCATAAAAAAGCTGCTCACAACAAGTCCATCAGGCTTTACAAGCCGTGGAATCACCTCAAGAAACATCTTCCAGAATGGATAGGGCTCGTCTTCGATATCGGGCTGTAAAACAAGAACGGCATCGACGCTCTTTTCTTCGCCTAAGATTGGAACTTCTTGTACAAGGCATGATAAATCGCTCGCATCAACAATGTGGAAGGTGTCGCTCTTATTTGCGCCCTGGCTACATCTTTGGTTAGATCTCTCATGAAACACTTCGCTTGATATATCTAATCCAAAATAGCGGTAGGTAAAGCCAAATTTTTGAGAGTATTTCTTGATTATGGGTAGTTCGCGTGATGTTCCACATCCAAGGCTCACAATGTTTATTCTTCTCTTCGAACGAGAAAAGAGCTCCATCAATCCACTTTTTAAAAATAGTTTTTTAATTCGCCTGATTTCGGCATCTGCGGGGACAGGTTTAAAACAGGGTTTATTATGTATTTCATGCGACGGTAGAGATGCTATTGTTGTAAAAGGCTCTGGCGGTATTGAATTTAAATGCATAATAAACCTAAAAAGAATTTATTGTATTTTGTAAGGCTTTTTAGATGCAAGATTATAAAAAGGTGTGCCGTATTCTTTAGGAGGGAAGTAAAACAAGATTAAGTTTAAGGGTCTTTTGCAAAACTAGTGCTACATCAGGCCTTATGAGACTAAGAGCCTGTTGCAAAACTATGCACAACTGAATTCAGGCCAACGGCCTGAGTTATAAAAGCCTAGGGCAACGCCCTAGGATTACGATGCGAAGTATATTGCAGGCTGTAGGCCT
>JAFEGT010000074.1 GCA_018239765.1 Verrucomicrobiota bacterium | reverse complement strand
GCCTGCAGTCTGAAATCCTCAAAAGGATTCTCGATAAGCACACCAAAAAAACCTTCTTCAGCAAGCTCAAAGAGTTAATCAAGGATTAAAGAAAGAACAGGATCTGCAAGATCGCAAGCGGCAAGATATGCAGGATAAAACTGTAAAAAATTAACCGCTAAGAGCGCAAAGATCGCAGAGAAAAATGTATAAATTTTCTTTGTTTTAGCCTCTCAGTTCTTCGCGTTCTCTGCGGCAAAAAAATTCAGGTAATCTAGTACAATCCTGCTTATCTTGCCGCTTGCGATCCTGCGCATCCTGTTAAATTTTTAGCTGCAGCATAGATTAGAGCCGGCTACGGCGCTTGTTGTGCCTCCAGGCTGCTGGCTTGGATAGACATTTGAACAGTCTTGGCTCTTGTTATTGCACGAGGTATTAAAAAAGGTCTCGGTGTAGTAGCTTGATGCAATATCAAGGCCCACATCATTACCCCAGATGTAGTTGCCAGAGATGTTGTTTTTGGCCATATCTGCAACGGTTATGCCGGTATTTACGTGATTAAAGATAAAGCTGTTTCTAATGCTGTTAGCACCGCCGCCATTACTGTTGTCGATGTATATGCCGCTAGTGCCATCAAAAATCATACAGTTCTTCACAAGGCAGCTTGTAGCGTCGAGCATGTGGATGTTGTGAAGGGTAGCACCAGAAATTTGGCTTTCGTTAAAGACGATTTTGCTGCCCTTTTCTATAAATATGCCGTGGAGCGTGTTGCCTTTTACTGTGCAGCTATTTGCTACAAGATCTTCGTAGCCATTAATGTGTATTGAGCCATTATCGACGATAACCTTTTCAAGTAGGCAGCCAGAGCCATTAAGGGCAAGTATGCCATCAAAGCCATCTACAGAGCCACTATTCATAAAGCTGGAGTTTCTGATGATAATATCGGTGGCAGCGGTAGTTGCTGTTCCGAGCTGTATCAGATTTTGGTTGGATTCGCTAGAGGCTGTAGCCTGGCAGTGATCGATTACCATTCCATTTACTTCGCCAACAAAAATCGTGCTCAGGTAGTTGCTAAAATTGCTGTTTGATACAATAACATCAGTAGAGCTGCCATCAACCGAGAGTCCTATGGCATTGTCAGTGCCGTTAAAGGTGCAGGTGTCTATCAGTACATGAGCACTGCTACTTATCGAAACGCCAGAATCTCCTGAAAATTGAGAGCTCGTCAACTGTACATCGTCGCAATTTTCAAAGAAGGCACCGTGAGGGTTGTTTGCTGTGTAGATATTGTTGATTGCAGCTTTACTTACGTTTTTAAGATGTACAGCCGCCAACGATGCTCCCTGAACAATCTGATTTTCAAGAATAAACTCGCTTACGTTTTGTGCGTAGACACCAACAGCTTGTGCGTTGTTAAGCGTAAGGGTATGGTTCAGAAAGTTTATTGATACATTGTTTGATGTAACGGTAATAGCAGCTCCATCACCACTATAGCGTAGGTTACGAAGTACGGTGTAGTTGCCAGGTTGATCAATAGTGCAGGGGAGTTGGTTAACAATCAGTAGCGGATCAAGCGGTAGCGATGAGCTCACCACTCCAGATATGGCCGAAAATTGTCCATTCACTTGATTACAGGTGTCATTAAAGCCATCGGCAGCAAGTGAGGCTGTTATAGAGAGAAGAAAAAGTAGTTTTTTCATATAGAATTTCCTTACTGTGTACAGCAAATGTTAGATCCTGGCACTAGTGGCGATACTCCAGGT
The DNA here is from genome assembly GCA_018239765.1 of Verrucomicrobiota bacterium. Lineage (GTDB taxonomy): Bacteria > Chlamydiota > Chlamydiia > Chlamydiales > FEN-1388 > SZAS-7. The sequence goes on along the minus strand of JAFEGT010000074.1, from coordinate 2,688 downwards.
GCCTGCGTTGGGCTTACGCCATCCCCAGGACAATCTGAGGTGCCATTATTGCAGGAGATATTGCTAAAAGTGGCTGTTGTTGCTTCGTTGTTGACTATACCGTAGTTGCCATTATCATAGACGTTGTTGTTGATAATCTGATTTTGGAGGCTATTTTCGGCAACTTCAATGCCATTTTGGCCATTATTGCTGATTTCACAGTTGATAATGGTATTGCCTGTGGCTTTTGGGCTGAGCGTTAGGCCATTTTGCACACCATCTGAAATTTTGCAGTTTGTAATGAGGCAGCCTGTAGCTTTGTCAAGATAGACATTTGCTGTAGAGGCATCGGTAAACTGGCAGTGGATGCAGTGGATGTTAGAGCCATTTTCGATGTAGAGGGCATAGTCACCAGCTGCAATAAAGATGCAATCTTTGGCTAAAAGCTTATCCCATGTGCCTATATGTAGAGCACTGCCTGAGAGCGCTTCCACAACAACGTTATTAAGGATCGCTCCCTCACCGCTTGCAAAAGAGAGCTCACTTGTGCCTGCAAAGGAGCTATTGCTGATTTGAACATTGGTTGTGTTTGTGAGTGTCAATGGATTAACTCCCAAAACAATAGAGCCATCTATCTGAAGCCCTGAAACATCGTTTGCGACGATGCTGTTTTGCCATTCGCTAAAGGTGCTGTCTATGATGCTTATCTGCGATGAGTTTTGTTCCAGCGTAAGGCCTGTCGCGCTGCCTTTAAAGCTACAGTCGGCAATTGTAATGCTTCTAGAGCCTGTTGCGACAACACCGCTATTATTTAAAAACGAATAGTCGAGACTTGCTCCAATGCAGCCTGAGAGTATGATGCCGTTAGGTGCGTTTTGGATAATGCAGTTGGCGATAGCGCATTCGTGAGCGTTTTGCACCAGTATGGCTGTGGCTGCAGGATTTGTGAGCTCGAGTGTGTTGTTATAAAAGTTAATGGTCACATTGTCAGCAGCTACTGTAATAGCTGTGCCATCACCACTATAGGTAAGGTCCTTCAGTACATAGTACTGGCCTGGATTTGTGATGGTGAAGGGGAGCGTGGTTATTGCCACTGGCACGTTATTGGGGATTGTGGCCTGCATTTCAGAGCGAATGCCATCAAGCTCGGTCGTGATGCGGTTGAGATGTTTGGTTACAGTGCTCACAAGCAGCTCTTCACGCATCTGCTTTGTCCCTTTAGCCTGCGCACTAGAGGCCGTTGTAACAAGGATAATTAGTAAAAGTATTTTATTCATCTTTTTCATCCTCAAATGCTTGATCGTCAGGAAAATCAACAAACACGATTTTTGTTGCATGCTGGTATGCATCGGTGGTTGCTTGGAGTTCTTGTTCTGTTTGTGTAAGTTTTTTTTGTGTCTCTTTGAGCCGTCTTTCTTCTTCCTCGCGTGCCCTTCTTTCTTGTTCGAGCCTTAATGCAGTTTGAGCAAGTTCAGCATCTATTACGGCGACTTCTCCAGTTCGTTGTTCAAGAAGTTGTCCTTTTCTATTGCGATCTTGGGCTGTTTGATCAAGAAGTCTCGATGTTTCAGTAAGTTCTCGATTTTTTCTGGCAAGTTCGCGCGCCTTTTTTCTTTGGAGGACGCAGGCAACTACAAGCAGTATTAAAATGGATCCAGCTCCGGCAGGAATGGCGATTTTGAGAATAAGGTCGAGGGAGACGCCCGGGTTGCAAATATCGAGTGTTGGATCGAGAAAGCAGGTGAATTTGTTAAGCTCTGGCAGCACCGATTCAAAAAAGGTTGCCTGAACATCTTCTGGAAGGCTAAGAAGGTAGACAAGCTTCTGTTCATCACTGGCAGTTTCGTTGATGAGAATTTGGCCAACATCGCCGATAGTTATGGCCACCTTTATTGCTTCAAAAAGATCAGGTCTTGCAACTGCTACTGCCGCAAAAAAGTCATGCAGTGGGTAGGTGTCGGCAGGAAAGCGCCTTGCATCGGGAGCCGGAACAATCTTAAGCACTTCAGCGAGCTTTTTTGCTACGCTGTTGTTGATGGTTTCGAGCTCTTTTTGCTGCTCTTTTGTCCAGAGCGCCACCTGGGTAAGTCCCAAAGGCAGAAGCACACGAGGGATATTATGCTCATTACAAAAGTCGGTAACATTCTGTATGGCCTCAACATCGGAATAGAAGTTGATTTCGGAGTTTTTGCTTTTATCCAGCACATTGTAGGGTGCGTTGCAGCCGAATGTGTTGTTAGCATCTGGATAGATGCACCCACCACGGATAATCAAGGCATTGATGTTTTGAGCAAAAGAGCCTGTAGGATCTGTCTGTAAAAGATATGAAAAGGCCTTTGCAACTTCTGTAAGAGGGCTTGTTATAAGAAAAGTAATTGGGTTTTCGGGCGTTGCCTTCACAATAAGGTTTGCCATTGCTATATAGCCTGGTGTGGAATCTATGGGGCCTGTTTGATTAGTCCAGCCCTCTACATCTTCTAGGCCATCTTTGCCATAGTAGTTTGGAGGCACAATTTTGTTGGTAAGGTTACCTGCGCCATTATAAAGAGGTATGCTTGTATTGTGTGTAAGGGCCGATATGCGAACCATATTAAGGGCAGCTTGGCTTTGAACAACAAAGCCCACATTGGCAACCGTTGCCACAACATTTATAGCTTTACCCTTTTGAGGGGGTATTGTAAAGGCCTCTATCTGCACGCGCGCGGCAAA
>JAFEGT010000073.1:5351-15961 GCA_018239765.1 Verrucomicrobiota bacterium | reverse complement strand
CAGGCCGTTGGCCTGAATTCAGTTACGGTTAGTGTTACAAAAGGCTTTAAAGACCACCAATAAGATAGCACCTTGATTTAAAATAAAATATATATTATAGGAGGGTTAGGAGGGCTGTATGACATTTTCTGCTATAAAACATATATCGTATGGAGCGACGGGTGGCTATACCGCGGGAGCAATAGCTGGCTACGTCATGCAATCTACAATTAGTCCTAAAGTTGCAGTGGCAGCCTATCCGCACCTTGGTTTAAGTGGTATTGCACTCAGCGTAACGGCTGCTGTTGCACGAGCCGCCGATGAGGTTTTTAAGGCACTTGGCTGGCAGGAAAGCCCAGGAACTCGGCTTTTTGCAGCTCAACTTGTCGCGGGTGCAATTGTTTATAAACCTATTATGCTCTTTGTTGGCTATCCCGCAATTGCTGGCCGCATGGTGGCGTTGGCGGTTGTTGTATCCTCTTATGCGGTAAATCTGATCACAAATTAAACTATTTGATATAATTTATATATGAGCATACAAAATCTGCCACCAGAGTTACCCCGCTTCCCAGAGCCCGCACAAGCGATAAAGGGCTTGCAGTTTCGTGCTGGCGAGATTGATCATATGATCAGAGCATATAAAGGTTCATCCGGAACAGGCTTTCGCATTTCACAAATTTTTAATAAGATTTTAGAAGCGGGTGTTATCCGTACGCTTCAAAACGAAAAGCGAGAGATCACAAAGATGCTTAAGGCCTTGGGTGCCGAGCCATCAGTTCACTCACTTGGGCCGAGTTTGCCTGAAACTTCCGAAGAGCTCGATGCCCTCATTCTTCAAAAAGAGCTGCAAAAAAAAGATATTGGCGCTGCCATACAGAGTGTAAAAACCCAGATAAGCAATCTAAAAAGGGCCTATCACGATGCTGTTGTTGTTCATAGCATTGAAGAGGCTGGTCTTGGCAAAGTTGGACCTATAGCCGACCCTAAAGCGATCATCGAGTCGATGGATAAATTAAAAGCGCATCTTACAGGGTTAAAGCATGAACTTGTACGTGTAGAGCGAGAGATACAGCAAGTTGAAGATAAAGCGCTTACTTTGATTGAAAATCCGCAAGAGGGTATGGAACGAGCTGTAGCGAATACAATAAAACGTACCGAAGCAAAAATCAACGCCCTTCAGGCTAAAATTGAAAAAAAAGAGTCGGTTTTGGCAAAGGCCCCATTTTTACAGCGTTTTTCACTAAAAAAAGAGCTCACGGCTTTACGTGCTGAGCTTACGCAACAAAAGAATGAATTATCAAAACTGCAGACTATGCAAGGCGTCATTGGTTCTGGTGCAAATGAAATTGAACAAGAGATGAAAAAGTATCCCGACCAGATGCTGAAAGATATAAAGCGTCTTGGGGAGGTTTCTGTTGGTGACACACAGATTAAAACGGACGATAAAAATCCGGCAGAAATTGCTGAAGAGGTTAAGCGTGCTGTAAGAGATCTTGCCAAACGTGAAATTGACGAAAAAAGTATGGATCAGATCCTGTACGTAACATCGCAGAATTTCCTGGCCCCAGTTACGATTTTTGCGGCTCGAGATCCAGCAATCGCCATGCAAGATGGCTGGAACGCCACAAGGCAGGATCGTCACACCACCTTCAAAATGGTGCATGATAACGTGCTTTCAATCACAAGCCGGGTTGACTTAACCTATACAAATGAGGGTAATTCAAAAGAAGTTGCCCTTGTCTTTTGCTGCGACTACAATCTTAGAGAGAAAGACGCCACATTTCGCTATAGCTACACAGTTGATGGTAAAACCATCAATTGGCCGGCGACTGCCCATCCATTTGATGAACTAAAGAGGCCAGAATGAGCTCACTTGAGATTTCACTTATTGCATTTAGCTGCCTTTTTGGCAGTGCACTTTTTGGACTGCTCCTTGCAGCAAAACTTCCTCAACATCATCTTGATTCCCACTCAAAAGAGGCCATTAAAATTGGTGCCGGTCTCATAGCAACGCTTACAGCTCTTGTGCTTGGGCTCCTTGTAAGTTCTGCCAAAAGTTCGTATGACTCAATGAATGAGGAGTTAACTCAAGCTAGCGCCACACTTATTGTGCTTGATCGCGTTCTTGCCAAATATGGCGACGAGACAAAGCCAATTCGTGAGATGTTAAAGCAAAACCTTATTTTTGCTCACGAGCAGATATGGCCGTCTGAAGCCGGAGCAAAAATGAATTTGCAAGCAGTTGAAAAAAAGAAGGGTATGGAAGCGGTAAGAGATAAGATCATGGACCTCAAGCCTCAAAATGACAAGCAGCGAGCCTTAATGCAGGAGGCAGAGGCGGTGGCAACAGACCTTAGTCACTCTCGCTGGCTTCTTATTGAACATGAACGCGGGGTCCTTCCTACGCCATTTTTAGTTGTATTAGTATTTTGGCTTGCGGTTTTTTTTATTACGTTTGGGCTGTTGTCGCCTGTGAATGGGACGATTGTGTCACTTATGTTTGTCTGTACGGTTTCGGTAGCGGGGGCTATATTTTTGATACTTGAGCTGAATACGCCTTTAGAGGGGATGATAAAGATCTCAGATGCCGCACTGCTAAAAGCTCTACAGCACCTGAGTACATGAGAGATTTTTTACGCAGCTTTTGGTTTGGCAAGCGTATTTCTTGCCGAACTTTCTAGCATGAGAAGTGCTAGACCGCCAAAGCCGATTGCCACATTCCTGAATAAAATTTGAAAGTATTCAGGGTTAAAGGCAATAATTCCCACCATTAACATTACAGAAATAACTGAAGAGTACTCTGGCTTCCATCCGGTCAAGAGCCAGGCTGCTAGGGCGATTTCTGCAACGCCAAAGCTATAGAGAAAGAGATTCTCTGGAATAAAATTAAATATAAAACTTGGTGTGTACTTCAAGAAATTTGCTGGATTAATGCAAATTTCATATGAAGCATAGGCAAATACAAATGCTAAGCCTACTCTTAAAAACCAAATTGCTATTTTTGTTTTACTCATATTACCTCCTATTAAAGTAGTATTATAAATATTGCGTGCAATTATTGCAATCTATATTATATAGCGATGACTTTATCAAAATTAACGTGTGCATTTGCACTTGCAAAAGATCCTAATCTTTATATTGCATTACATGAGAGTTCAGGACTTACCGTAAAAAGGGATGAAGCTCAAAAAGCTTCAATCGAGCAAATTTTCAAACGGGTGGCGTGCGTTGTTGCAGACTCTCTTACTGCAGATAAAAGGGAAAGCTATGAGCATTGTGTGGCGCTTCAAAAAGAACTCATGCATCATGGAGTAAAGCATCCAGCTCAAAAGCAGGCCGCGGCTCTTGTGGAGCTTGCTGTTTGCAAAGCAATGGGGGAGTTGCTACATTCAAACCCTCAAGCTGTAACGCAGTTACTAAAAAATGCGCTCAAAAACCTGGCATCTCATTTTGGATATGAGTCAGAAAGAGAAAAGCTCTTTCCTAAAGGTTTTTTTGATAAGCTCCGCTATCAACTTCTCACAGTGTTAAATAGCAAATTTACAAACTATGCAGAGTCTAACATACTGTTTGATCTTGATGGCTGTATCCATGAGATAACTGTTGCATGGTGGGAGGCAAAAGCTGCAAGGAGAAAACCGTGCGAAAAACCTCCTATTCGCCACCTCTCCTATACTCGCGATCTTCTCTATGGCGAAAGAGTGCTTTTGCAGCATGTTGTTGGATATGCTACAGCTGTCTATTTAACCGAACAGAAGATTACCAAGCTGCAGACCCAGGTAGAAAAGCTCTACTATCAAAACCAGGCGCTACTCTTTGATATAGACGAAGATGAACTTGGACTCGTTGAAATTGGCTTATTAGTACAGCTCAAGCAAGCATGCTTGCGTATGCAGCGGTCAGGGATTGACGAGTCGACGAGTAAATTGGTGAAAAAGCTAGTTTCTTATAAGGAAGATCCCACTCACATCCCTCTTTTTTATGATCTTGCTATTGAGCTTCTAAAAATCAATGAGTTGATTTACAAGGCGAAAACGCTCGCTGACGATACCGAAATGCTCCTTGGTCTCGGAGTTTCGTTGATTCAGGAAAAAGAGTCACTTTCATCTCTTTCTTATCTCGTACGAAAAAGGGTAAAGTTTCTCACCAATATGGTGAAGGATCTTGATCGCGATCTCAAAGCTCCCGCTACCTATTGCCTTCAAGAAAGTGTTGAGAGAGAGGCGCAAGCGGCGCGAATAGTAGCCACAATACGTACCTTATTTAAGAAATTTATCAAGGTTAGTGATCACCTTCTCTATAGAGAGCTTCATCAAAAAATTGCTTCTAGGCGAGTTGAGCAAGGCAATAAAATTGATACCTTTTGCAGGCATGAACGGTTGGCCTATACAAATCTAAACAAAAATCAGGAATATATCTGGGCTGAGATTGCACCTAAAAATTACGAAGATTTTAACGATGCAATTGCAAAAAAATTAGCAAGAGTTTTGCTGCGGATTACCATTTTTGTTCAAGATGCTAAAAAGCCTCAGCCAGAGCGCTCCTTCCTTCCTGCGCTGCCACCAGCCCCCACTGTAGTTGCACTCAAAAAAACCAAAAAAAAGGCTGAATCACAGCAAAAAACTAAAAGGCCATCAACGCCAAAATCGGTTGAAAGTAGGAGCCCGTCGCCTCTATCACTGCCACTCGTGCCTCCAGTAGAGCAGCCTGTTTTAGCCTCAAAAGCTTTGCCCGCTCAGCTGCAGATTGCTAAGCCCTTGCCGGTGGTGGTTTTGCAAACCTCGCCATTACCTCGCTATGCTGAACGTGTGAGTGATTGGTTTTCTGCTATTGGCTCCGAGAGGGATCCCTTTATCAAAGACCCTAAATATCGAGACGGGGCCTATAGCGCCGAACAGCAAACGCGTATTAGAATGTATCACAACTTTGGCCTTGCCGTTGATCGCTGCCTGTCAGAGGCTGAAGAGACCACGGATGAAGAGGTTTTAAAGCTCTATAAGGCTAAAAGACGTCTGCAGCTTGTAGTTGAGCTTGTGAGGAAGGACTTTTTTACTAAGGGCGTTATAACCCTTAGCTTTGGCCACTCTGGCAAGGTATTTCACCGCTGGTTTACCCCCAAAAATAGCCGAGAGCTCGTAAATCCTGGCGTGCATGACGGCTGGAAGGTGCTCAATGAAGAAGAGGACCCTCTAGAGCATGTTGAATATGACGATAGTGAAATGGATGATGGAAGCTATATTGAATCTGTAACCCCCAATACCATCACCGTCGCCGACCCTAAAAATACCCTTACGATCCGTATAGCCCGCCTTGCCTAGTTTTCTCTATTATTTAAAATAAATACTTGTTATTGATAAAATAGAGATAGATAACGCAAGGGGAGGCCTATGTCTAGCAATCTTCCGCCAGTGGGTTCGGGTAGTACAGTTCCACCGGATAAATTTGAAGAAACAAAAAAGACGATTACTGCGCATTTGACTGGTGTAAACCAAAAGATCGAAAATTTAACAAAAAATCCTCAAACAGGCATTTTTAGCGTTGCCGACAAAATAAAAGGCTCCTTTTATAACATCCAGAAAAAGTGGTTTACGTTTCGCCTCGATAACCTGCCAGGTCCAAAGGTTGAGGTGTCAACCCACACAGTTTCTGAAAAAGTTGTAACTCCACCAAAAGTTCCACCAAAGCCATCGCTTGAAAAACTTCGAGAGAAACTAGTAAATAATTCAATATCAAGAAAAGTTTTAGCTAACGCTGAGAATGCAGCACGTAAAAAAGATCCGGGTGAAGAAGTTGTTGCAAAGCTTCTCAAGGGTGAAATGATCGAAACAAGAGGTGGCTCTAAAGTGCCCCTTTCTGATGCCCTACTTACTCGTAATGCAAGTGTTATTCCTACAAGCGTGCTGTTTCAGAGAGTAGCTGTAGTTCTAGCTATTGGTAATCCTCAAGATCAAACGCAGTTACTTGATTTTGCTACCAAGTGGGTAGAGCGCAATAAAGGCACAAAAGAGTTTGTAAACGCTAAAGAGACACTTGAACTCATACGGGATATGCAGGGTCTTCCCCAAGAAGCATTACAAAAATTTCAAGCAGCATTGAAAGCAGCCCCTATTGTGCGAACAGCGCCAAAATTTACTGAAGGCGGTGTAAAAACAGATGATATTCTGCGTGCCGTACGTGCCGGGGAGCTTACAGGAGCAAAATACAGTGAAGCAGTTGAGCGATTAGCATCAGATCTTTTTATAATAAACAGCGCCAATTACAATCAACTTCAGCCAGATGATCTTGCAGCAAAAAAGTGGGTTAAAACTCCAGCAGCAGTACAAGAAATACGTGATACTTTTAATGCTCTTGCAGGTTTGATTCGTCAGGCTGTTTTAGTGGATAACAGCCCAAAATCCCAGGAAAAGATGGCTAACTTTTTTAAAGATGTGGGAGAGGCTTGTCTAAAGCGTAAAAATATCGAAGGTGTGAAGGCAATTGTGGCGGCTCTTCAAGATGTCTCAGACGTAGATATAGAAGAGATGAAAGAGTTAGTAAAAGATAATTCTCAGAATATACGTACTTTCTATGAAAAAAACAAAGAGGCAATTCCCTACATAGGCACCTATCTAAATGATATCGAAAAGGGCGAAAATATACCTGCAGACAACCCATCAAAACTTGTAACACTGCAGACAGCCGAGCAGCAGCTTCTAAAGTTTCAAGGTGTGAAGCTTGGTGAAGCAATTTCTAGCGACCTCTATACACGCATGAAAAATGTGCCCTCAACGCAAGATGAGCAGGTGCTTCGAGGCTTAGACCTTAAACACAAAGCAGCATTGAAGAAGCTCACTCCAATAGAGCTTGGGCAGTATATGACGCTGATGAAAGGTGAACCCATCGACAAAGAAGCTAGCGACAATCTGAGAACAGCTATTAGAGCTGCACGAAATCTCGAAAAAATGGGCGCAGCAAATAATAAAGAGGCCCTAAAGAAGATCGATGAAAAATTTGCAAAAATAGAACAACTCATAGGTTAAAAAATGAGCCAATCTGATGTTGAACGCATGGTAGATCAGGGTATAGCAAGCATGCAGGGCATGTTTGTAGATGTGGCGTGCAATTTGGCATCGCTGCTTATTGATGATGAGATGACAAAGCCAAATCAGCTTATGTCCAAAAGTAGCATAGAGAGTCGCTTTAAGCAGGAGGTAGCCCAGGAGCTTCTAAACACGCAAGAACGGATTAGGAATGGCGCTCTTGTGCTCTTTAGAGAAAACCAAAGGCAGGAGCTTGATAAGCTTATTACCCTTGCAAGCCATATTGCAGATCATCGAGAGATGCTTATAGAGGCATTAAGTAGCGGCAGAACCATACAGGAGATAGCAGGCATAAGCGATGATGGCCTTGAGATGCTCTATCAAACTGCAAAAAAGCTCTACGAAGCAAAAGATTTTCAACGTGCGCGAGATGCATTTTCTTTTCTTTGCATGTTAAATTCGCAAAAATTTGCCTTTTGGCTCGGTCTTGGCAACAGCGAATTTGGCCTTCAAAACTATGACGCAGCACTTTTTGCCTACGCCTTTGTAGCTGAGGTTAACCCAGAAGACTATCTCTGTCATCTCTTTTCTGCCCGCTGCTACGAAGAGCTACAGGATAAAGATAATGCCATAAATGCCCTTGAGCTTGCTCTTTTTGTCCTTGGAGCAGATAGCGAGCATCAAGAGCTTCAAAATACAATACAGTCACAAATTAAACGTTTGCGAGGTGAGTAATGAACATAGGTGGAAGTAATCAGCAGCCGCAAGGCATCAACTTTACTGACATGGGCAAAATGTTTGATGATATCGACTGGGGAGCAGGATTGCCAAATCCGTCGAGCCAGCCGCTTCCCAATTCTGCAAGCGAAGGTGCATCGTCAGCTGCCCCTCCAATACCATCAACAAAACCGCAACTTCCGCCAAAACCGACACGTGCTAAACCCGAAGGTGCACAGCAGCAAGCTCAACCAAAAGAAGCACAACCAAAAGAAGCACAACCAAAAGAACCACAAACAGTACAAGCACAAGCTGTGAAGCCACAAAAATCTCCTCCCGCAGATCGCGCAAGCTCTACAAGCATCTTAACCGGTGTACATGGAGCCTTTGAACAAAAAGAACGCCATCCAGCAGGCGCCTTTACTCCGAGAAGCAGTGGTCGAGTGATGGATTCATTACTGTCACTTGCAAAAAAGGTAGGTACACTCGTTGCTAAGGCAGAAGTGCAGGTTGATAAAGTGCTAGGTAAGGCGTCGGATCAGGCTGATAAAGCAAAGCAGCAGGCCAAAAACTTTTTCGCTGGAATTTTTCAGAAGCGTGCAGGTGAGCCACAAGCACGATCGTTAGACGAACTTGCTAAACCCCCAATGACTCCAAAAGGAATGCGCCCTCCAGCACCAAGTACTTCGCCGAGCCCACCTCCTGCGCCGCCTCCACCTGCACCTCCGGCAGCTAAAGCGCCGCCACCACCACCGCCACCACCACCTGAACTATCACCAGATTTACAGTCAAAACTGGAGCCTAGAGACGCGGATGGTCAATTTATTCCACCTCGCGATCTTCCACCACCTCCAGCACCTGTTGCAGCAGCGGTAATTGACCCCTCTCGCTTAGAAAAGGGTAAAGAAGAGGATGTGCCCGTCATGCAACGCGAGCCGCTCCCACGCGCTGCGGCTCATGATGCTGGCGAGCGCCCAGCTGCCATTATGCATCCGGCTGCTGAAGCCGTAAAACCTCAAGAGGCAAATCCTGCTCTTGGAGGGGCTGCATCGCAAATGAAATCTAGAGATGTGCATGAGCTGCTAAGTGCGTTAAAAACTCCTGGAACTATGCTTGTTGTGAAAGATGGTGAACTTGCAGTTTTTAAGCGCCCGACTTTTGCAATTGGTGCTAGAGCTGGCACAGAAGAGGCTCTAACAAAGCTCTTTCAACAGCTTAGTCGCTTAGAGCCATCTGATATGGCCCATCTTCTTTTTGAAATAAAAAACAGCGATTGGTTTGCAGCAGCATCAAAAAATCTTCCACCTGCTGTAAAAGAGGCATTAGCTTCGTTATCATCTATTGCATCACCTGCGACTATATCTATATATATGCAGCAGATTAACGAAGCTGCTGGAAACATAACAGCCTTTGTAGCAGAGCTAAAACAATTAAGAGATAATCCAAATCAACAAGCTGATGTAGCTGCGTTAAAACTGAGGATTGTAGCGCTTGAAAATACAATAGAAAAAGCGATGGGGATGATCACAGAGCTATCGTCTAAACTCAACACATCAGATATTAAATCACTTCCTATGTTGAGGGCAATTCAAGGGTTTAGAATTGCGCTTTCAAATTATGCGCCAATGTTTAAAGAGCAATACAGGAAAGAGAGCCAAACCTTACGTGATATTAGTACCGATCAAACCAATCAAAAATTAATCGGTTTGAAAAATCAAATTCCTGATATGGGGATTGATCTTTCGGCACTTGAAGCACAGGCACAACTGCACGGTCTTGTTGATTACTATAAAGGCAGCCAAAGTGTATATGAAAATATGCAAGTATTGGTAGCACTCTTACCAGAAGAGAATCAAAACGCGATGGCACAAATTACAGAATCAGCCAAACACAAGGCGGGAGTAGCTAAAAATAATACGGTAAGTATTCCTGAATTTCAAGCCAAGCTTAATGCTGCTAAAGAGCCTGCGGAAAAACAAAAATTATTTACGGGTGCCGGGATGAACGGTATTAATCAAGGTTCCGGCTTGTTTAGTGAGGATGTATTAAATGATATAGGCAAGTTTTTAGCTAATGATGAACTATTTGGAGCACTCTTAGCAAAAATTCCTGATGGTGAAGCCAATAAAAAAATCATCGCTCTAAGACAGTCGCTTATTCAGGAACAGGCTGACATCAAGAAAAAACAAAAAGAAATTAAAAACAATCATAGCGAGATCGAAGTGAGCCCGATGACTGTTCATGGATGGAAAGGTCCAGAAGGAAACCATGACCTCAATGCATTCCATAAAAGATTTGGTGAACTCGCTCAGATGGTGCAAGTTGCCGTAGCGCCTCAGTAGTTAGGCGTTATGCAACAACCATTTCTTGCGTGAGCCGGGCTTCTTTGCGGGCGTAGACCACAAGGGCAGCTATGTGCGGTAGCGCCGTGCAGGCAAGGACAATGTCCATGACTGACCAGAGCGTTTTTACATCAGCAATAGCTCCAATAAAGACCATGCAGGCAGAGGCTATGTAGTAGGCCTTTATGCGCCTGTTATTGGTCAAAAAGCTAAAGCAGAGGCTTCCGTTATAGCAGTTGCCCAAAATTGGGCCTGAGGCAAAAAGAAGCGATGCTACCGTGATAATTACAATACCCCAGGAAGAAAAGTACATTTCAAAAGAGGCTGCCACCATGCTCATTCCAAGAGGAAGAGAGGGGTCTTGCCAGGTCTTTGTAAGGAGCGCCACACAGCCAGATAAAAAGGCTACAACACCTGCCGTATAGGTAGAAAGCATGGCAAGGAGGCCTTGGGCTACTGGGTTTTGCGTTTCGGCCATAGAGTGAGGCATTGTTTGGGTGCCAATACCGGTTTCGCAGCACTGTATACCCTTAAAAATACCCCAACGAAGGGA
>JAFEGT010000073.1:0-5302 GCA_018239765.1 Verrucomicrobiota bacterium | reverse complement strand
CCAAATATAGCGCCCATCTTGTCGATGTTTGAGAGGACAATAAAGAGGCATGAGCCAACGTAGATCACAAACATAAGCGGTACATGGATCATTGAAAACCAGCCCACGCGCTTAATGCCACCCATAAGCATTGTAAGCACAAAAAGGCTTGTTACAACACCTGTAATGATGGTAGGGATGCGATAACCTTCGATAAGGGGTGAGTCCAAAATGCAGGCTACCTGGTTTGCCTGGGCACTAGACCATGCTAGCATAAGGGTAAGGCAGCAGACGGCGTACCACTTTGCTATAAAGGGGTTAAATATGGCCTTGAGGTACTGCATAGGTCCGCCCATGATGGCGCCAGAGGCGTCTTGCTTACGGTGGGTGATGCAGAGGTTAACTTCGGCGTAGGTGGCAGCGCTACCAAAAAAAGCGGTAAGTAAAAAGCCCAAAAGTGCCCCAGGGCCGCCAATGTTGCAGGCAATAACCGGTGCCACTATGGTGGAGATGCCCAAAGTCGTTGACATGGCAGTTATGAGGGCTGTGTGGGGGAGAATTGTCTTATCTGAGCTTGTTTTTTTAGAAAAGGATGCCTTCAAAAGTGAAAAGAGGGCAGGAAAAAAGCGAAACTGAACAAATCGAAGGCGCACAGTAATGTAGATGCAGCCGATCAAAATAAGTATGCAGGAGGCAAGCAGGAGCGTATCTGAGATCAGTTCAAACATAATCATCCCTATGTGAAAGAAGAGATGATAAAGAAAATTATTGATTATTGCAAGGGGAATCTTTTAGGGAAGAGTTTCTTCGAAAACTCAACCCCTGCCCTTGCCCTTGCCCTTGCCCGAAATATTTTAATTTTATTTCCCATAAAGCCCTTTTTAGCGGAGCCTTGTAATGTCGCCCTTAATAGGGCTTTAGTGCAATAATTGAAATTAAAGGGGCAAGGGCAGGGGCAGGGGCAAGGGCAAGGGATGAGTTTTGCAAAGTGGTCTCAAGACCAAAATTAAGAACCTGTGTTGAGATGGGTTTTTTAGTTGATCTGGAGGGTGATGGGTGAGCCTGGTGAACGAGCTGTTTGTACAGGACGAGGCTGAACTTTTATGCCCCTAACCTTCTCATCAATCATCTCTTTTGTGATTTCATCCTCAAGCCAGCATTTGTTGACAATCTCTGTAAGAAGGTCTGTAAGCTTTGCTACCTCAATAGCTATTTCCGTGTCATTAAACCACTGGGCCTTGAATAGCACTCTCACTGTTTCTTTATCTTCGTTCGTTACCTCAAGACCACTTTTTTTATGAAGAAGCTCCTTAAACTGAGTGAGCACCTGTTTTAAGAGTGGTAAGTTATATTGAGCAAAAAGTTTTACAGCGAGATATAGCCTTTTTTTACGAAGAGATTCGTAAATAAGTGCTCGATTGTCTCGAGGAAAGGTCTCTTTTCGTACAGCTTCTAAAAAGAGCTCGAGCTCCTCTCCTTTAAGACAGCTAATAACGTGACAAGCTTGGTCGTAAGTAAGCGCGGGTGCTAGACGTATAGCGAGAGCTCTGCTTTTTGCTGTAGCTTCAGTCCTTGTACAATAAGCCACGAGGTGATGTTTTTTTCTTGTTATGGTCCTATTTGCGATAGTAACAAAAAGATCAAGCTCTTCACCTTCCAGTGAGTCGGTCCATTCATAGCTAGAACCATCTGCTCCAAGAAGCTGAACAAGCACAGGAGCTAAGTCAAATCCATGACGCTCCGTAAAGCTTCGTAAGAGGTTATAGGTGATCCCCTGTACACTCTCGCTTACGCGTGTAAATCCTAAAGCAAATTGCGCACAGGCTTTTACAACATCGGCAACTTCGATGGGGCCAGGTTTTGTTATTGCCATCCAGTTTAAAATAGCCTCTCGCAAAATAGAAATCGGCTCCTGAATCTGGTCTGAAGCAGCAAATTTCATGACGGCATTTAGAGTAGGCCAGTCATTTTCTTCTGAACATGACTCTGTCGTTTTAATAAGCACTTTTATTTGATCTTGTATAGCAGAGATTATCTCCTTGTCGTCTGTACTGGAAAGAGAGCTTTTGAGTGAGTCTGTGGCAACACCTTTAAGTTTATTTACGCAGTAGGGTAGTGCGTGTAAAAGTAACGTCATGCTTTTAGTGTTTTCTTCATCTTGTGAAGAGGCTAGTAGTAGAAAAAACCACTCCTGTATAGCTCTTGGAGATAAATGATGAAACTTTAGCTCATGTTTATTGTTGAGAACTTCTTCAAGACGTGCAAGATGTAGGGCTATATTTTGACCTTCGCTATATTCTACAAGAGGTGCTCGTGCAACGAGATGAAATGTATCAATCGTCTCCACACTGTGTCCAGAGATGTATGAGAGAGGTTTTACGACATCTTGAGGATCGCTTGTTGTCCGATAAATCTCTACAACAATCTCAAGGCTAATTTGCGTTTTTCTCAGTACCTCTTTTACAACTTCAACCATGTTTTCCCATTCAACAGCCCTATCCTGATGTTCGAATATTCGGTTGCCAGAAAATTGCCTTTCTTTTGGCTCAAGGAGGCAGTCAAAGCGAACAGTTGGACTTTTAGAAAGTCTGACCATTGTAGCTGTAGCCACGGCTCGCACTTTGGGTGGTCCATGTTCAAGGGCGCGTTTGTAGCTTATAAGTGCGCGTAAAACAGCTTTTGTATTTTCTGGAACAGGGTCTCGCCAGAAAACCAAGAGTAACGAAATAAGGGATTTCTGGGTCTCTTTATGGTCTCCTAAACTGCATTTACGTAAAAGTGCTTCAACTTCACTTATATGAAAGCTCTCTTCAACGCCTGGAGTATAATGTAGTTGAAGTGTAACGTCTGGAATATTATTTAGCCTAGCAGTCATCGCTTAGAGCCTATTTGCAAGTGATAACATATGTTCGGGCGCATTACCACTTGTGTAGATATGTCTCAGTGACGCACGCTCAGCCTGAGGAAATTGGCCTTCGAGCAGTGCCAGTTCAAAAAGCTTTCTCACATTTTTAAATTCAGGGTGGTTGTAGGCAAGGCTTTCAAGCGCGCGCATAACGTAGGGCATCGTACAGGCGTATCTACTTGCCTCAGCGAGCTTTGCTTCTGGAATGGTTTCGACATAGCGCCCTAATGTTTCGCTCCATTCGCTGTCTATTTTTTTATTAAATTGAGCAAATGTCTCTTGTGGGCAAGAAGCTACGCCCATGCGTCCGATCTCGAATGTCATTAAATACCGTTTTTCGTTAATTTTCGGCCGAAAGTATACACAAAAGGCTATTTTAGAGGCAGTGTGATGACCTCTTTTTCATAGACCAGCTTTTCTGAGCTATTCTCAATTATATTGAAGACTTTTGGTTCGGGACTATCAATAGTAAAACGTACTTCCATAAGAACTTTCTTAATTTTGTCAAAACAGCCGTTGTTATCCTTTGCCAGGCTATAGATGTAAAAGAGCACCTGTATCAACTCAGCCTTGATTCGTAACGAGGTTGTCGTACGGTAGCCATAGTTTTTCGTGCTTTTGCTATATCTTTTTAGCTGCTTTTTATTCTCTTCAGCAAATTCTTGGTAACGTCCGAGATAGAGGTCGAGACACTTTTCAGCACATTCAGGAACTGCTCCAAGTAATCTTTCCAACCGACTTAGATGGGGTGGTCGTTCTTCAGCAACTGCAATAGGGTCAAGTATCCATTCTTTAGAGAGCAGGTTATTAATAACTGCATCGTCTTCCTTGCGATTAAGTTTTGCAAGATATCGGCAGACGGTGTCAAAACTTAAAAACTTTTGATTAAAATAAAAAGGGTATAACAAGAGAATCGCTTCGTGATTTGCTGTATCTATAAAAGTGCCGAGATCATCTCCAGTGATCGATTTAACAATCGTAATCGCCCTATCGAAATTTTCACACTTTGTTGCAGCTTGCAATACAAAATGCTGGCATGCTGCATCTTCAAGAAGGCTCTCATAATCAAAGTCGCCAACCCTTTCAGAGCAGCTGTAAAAAATGAGTAAAATTACAAGAACAGGGTCGTCATCTGGTAGAAAATAGCCATTTATCCACGATTCTAAAGGTATGTCCTTCGCCACGAGTGAAAGCTCAAGTTGTAAAATCTTCGCAAGACGACTCCAGGTCTCTATGATAAATGTACTATCTGGGGAATCCTCTTCAGGTTTTCTTGTAGCTAAAAACTGGGCAAGTTTATCGGGTTTTGGATTTGTCTCTAAAAGATCCAATAAACGTCTCCATTCATCGTGCGAGCATGTTTCACTCGTTGCTAATCTTGCAGCAAGTGCAACTAAACAGCTTGCCATAGCGGCAGGTTCAGCTTTTGCTTTTGGTAAGAGGGCAAAGAGCGTTGCTGCAAGCACAATAGGGGTGCTCTCAGAGATATCTCGCTTAACTTCGTGCACAATGGCATCGAGGTTATTAGTTTCAAGAACAGCTAAGATCGTAGCTCTTGGTGAAAGTGAGGTTCTTTCTAAATGTGCTGCAAGTACTGCATCAATAGACATAATTTACTCACTTAGGCATAGTACATTGAGCAACTATAATGAAATGAGGTTTTTATGGCATTTACTCTTCCACTCGGCAAAAAAGCACCCAATTTTTCACTGCCTGCAACTGATGGCAAAAACTATTCTCTTGAAAATTTTAAAGATGCTGACACTTTAGTCATTTTCTTTACCTGCAACCACTGTCCCTACGTAATTGGCTCAGATGAGGTAACACGCAAAACAGCTGAGAAATTTGCACCTAAAGGGGTGCAGTTTGTAGCTATAAACTCCAATAGCAAAGAGACCTATCCCACAGACTCATTTGAGCATATGGTTGAGCGCATGAAGGAGCAAAGGTTCCCTTGGGTATACCTGCACGATGAATCTCAAGATGTCGCCCGTGCCTATGGCGCCCTTCGCACGCCGCACTTTTATGTGTTTAATAAGGCTCGAGAGCTTGTCTACTGTGGAAGGGGAGTAGATACTCCGCGAGATACATCAAAAATGACTGTAAATGACTTAGATAATGCCTTGAGCGAGCATGTTGCTGGAAAAACCATTTCACAGCCGCTTACAAACCCAATCGGCTGTAATGTAAAGTGGAAAAATCACGATGCTCACTGGATGCCTCCTGAAGCATGCGATCTAATCTAAGGAACTCTTAATCTTAATCTTGATCTTAATCTTGATCTTGAGAGCCTCTTGCAAAACTAGAGCTACGTGATGATGCTAAGGCCTGAAGGGCCGGCATGATATAGCCCTGGTCGCAGCGTAAGCGGAGGCCAGGGTATTGAGATGGATAAAAAATTTTGAGTCCTGTAGAGGC
>JAFEGT010000072.1:5705-19729 GCA_018239765.1 Verrucomicrobiota bacterium | reverse complement strand
AAGGATATACTGGCCTTTTTTTTTATCAGAGCGAGCTTTTTTAGCTTCTTAAGGGACCAAAGGGACTCAAGAGACTTAAGGGACAAAAGGATAGTTGATATCTCTTATGTCGATTGAGTCCCTTGAGTCCCTTTGGTTCCTTGTGAATTCTTCTTCTAAAACCTTATACTTCCCCCTTTACCTTTAATGCTTTTTTTGCTTTTCTAAAGAAAAGTTTACAGGCAGGGTTTCCTCGTGGGTTTACGCGAATCAGATAATACTTTTCCTCAGCCCCAATTTCAGCTTGGGCCAGCAGATATTTCTCATGAAATTCCAGGTCAACTTGATGTAAATGGCACACTGCATAAGGTACTTGATATCCTTTCTTTGCCAAGTCACGAGCGTAAAAAGGAGATTGCTAATGCAACCGCTTTAGTAGATAACCTATTGTACACCATTAAGGCTACGAGTAATTCTGTCGGAAAGCCAGAACTAGAATTACTTAAGCGTTGCAAAAGCGCTGCAGGTAAAAATAGTAGATGTTTCAAATCCCTCATTGTTCTTCAGTTTCATATTTCAAAGAATCTAACACAGATTCATGCGATTTCTACTGAAGAAATCGCTACGATGAACTCTAAACAGTTTTTGAGCCACATTTCAGAGCTATTTAAGGAAAAACCCGAACTAACAGGAGTTGTCATTCAGGGACAAGGCTATTTTTCTCGTAATCAACTTGAGCTTTTAGTAGATTTAGATGCATCGAGAGATCCTCGCACTCTTCGTGACTTTTTTACTAAACTTAAGCATAGATTTTGTTGGTCTGACCTGCACGAAACATACCCTCTTCTTCATCTTCATGTGATTGCAGGTCGTAGTGATCTCGTTGCTGCTGATCTAAAAAATGGTTCAGTAAACGAGTGTGATAAAACTGGATTATCCGCACTCCACTGGGCGTGCTATTTTGGTGACCAGGATGTCGTAACAGAGCTTATAGCTAATGGTGCCGATATAAATCAGCTAGATAAAGATGGAAATACACCACTCCTACGGGCGATTTACGACGGCAATATGGAGATGTTAGAGCTTCTTCTTAAAAACGGTGCTGATGTGAATCTTCCCAATACAAAACGCTCTACACCTCTTTCTATTGCAGTTAAACACGAGAATAGTGCACTCATTGAAACTCTTCTTCGGTATGGTGCGGATATGAACTTGCCGGATCTTGATGGTAATACCCCGCTCTTATTTGCTATTGCTAAAAATAATGTCACGATGGCAGAGCTTCTTCTTGAAAACGGTGCCAACATTGACATGCCTAATAATAATTTCCACACGCCGCTCTCTTTGGCTGTGTTCTTGAGTAATATGGAGCTTATAGAGCTACTTCTCAAACATGGTGCCGATACTGGGTTGCCAGATAAATTTGGGCGAACGCCGTTGATTGCAGCAGTTTGTAAAATGAATATTGAGGTTGCAAAGCTTCTTCTTGAAAATGGTTCGGATGTGAATTTGCAAGATCATCAAGGCGCTACAGCACTTTTATTTGCAGTAGCGGTTCGTAATACCCAACTTGTTGAACTTCTCCTTAGGTTCAGTGCGGATGTTACAATTACGGATATGCAGGGTGAAACAGTCCTCGCTAATTTAAAATTTAGAAAGCCACAAACTAAGAAAAAAATTACCCAGTTGATTCAGTATTATACCACTACAGACCTCTTTACTCGAGCTGTCACCTACGCAAAACTTGCTAAACAAACGAAGCTTCTCTCACACTCATACGCCCTTCAGGGAACAAGTACTATTCAAGGACAGAGGCTAAATCTTGAAGGAACCTATTACGAACTTCCGCTTCGTGCGATTGCCAAATCAATTCAAAGGTTTAGCAAACAGTTTCCTGCCTTGTTAGATAAATCTCATGCACGCCATTTTGCACAAGGCTTACTCTTTGCTCATGATATGCGAAGCCATACTCCAAAAGAAGCTTTAGCAAGGATACGGCGCGGGCTACCCACTACAATTGCAACGGGGTTTACTAATCATGCGGTTGCCGTGCTTATCTGGAATGACCTGTTTATTCATTGTGATAGAGCTGGGGTGTTCACAAAAGCTCTTTCGGTATATCGATTTAATCGCGATAAGATTGCTGAACAAGATATAGAGCTGCTTATTGGTTGTAAAGATCAGTCTTGCGAGCGCTATGTACAAGCTTTCCAAGAAACTCTTCCAACACGTCTTGAGTTTTCTCAATCAGATAACGAAGTAATGCTCGAGAAGATGATGGCGCTTCCCATGCAAACGGTTGGTAATTGCGCCTGGGCATCTGTTGAGGGTATTGTAAAAGCCTATCTCCTTGTAAATTCACTTCGTGACACTGCATTTGTCTTGCCAGAGACTCAAGGCGAGCAAAATGGTTGTAAGCTTGCTCTAGAGCACACCTTTACCTCTTGGCTTATTTTTCAGCGGCTAGAGCTGTTAGAGAGATATCTTGATAATCCTGTAGACCACGCGCTTATACAATCGTGCTTTATCTCGCTATGGTCTACAAAAATTGACAACCCAGAGCTCATAGCTCGCCTCAAGCTGGTAGAAGATAAGTACTGCCATGTTGCCAATAGTAAACAGTTTCTGACACACCGTATCAACAAAGTAAAGCACTCAATACTTCCTGCACTTGGTATTTGGCCTGCCTCCATGGTGTAAGTGACGAGAGATTTTCGTTACAGTAGCCCGCCTGATAATCAAATAAAATTCACATTTACGTTGTTTGTATTGAAAAAAATCAACTTGACGATGTAGTTTAGTGCAACACTTTGCCGCTTAGAATTGGGAAGGTGTGCAAACAAAAGGATGCACTACATGATACATCGATCAGCAATTATATGCCTTACAGCCATGCTAGGGCTGTTTTTAGGCCCGCTTTCAGCAGTAAAAGCTGAAAAGCAAAGTACACACACACGACACAAAAAACACAAAAAGACCTGTCCGAAGAAAAATTGCTCATTTGCCACTGTGACGGCAGATAGGGTAAATGCCGGCGTCGTTAATGCCAACACTGTTAACGCCAACAGCATTAATGCTCATACGGTAAAGGCCGACGAAGTAGATGCAGGCTCTATCACCGTCAATGGCTGCGAAACCGTTCGAGGCGTAGCTATAGCAGAGAGTTCGCTAGAAAAACCCTGTTTTACCTTTAAGTGCAATGCGCTCGTGAACATTCAGGATATTAACATCGACAAAACGTTGGTGGAATCTCCTCAAACGCTCACAAATCCTCTCGAGGCTTTGCCTATTTTGACTCCCGGTTCAGATCAAAGCTGCCCAGACGAGCCCTCAGGAGGGGATCCTTTAGTCACCTCTATTATGGATCAGGATACATCATTTCAGCTAGACTGGCTGATCTTTACAAACACTAGCGATCATGCCACAGCACCAGTTCCAACACCGAGCTCTGGACCATGGTATTTTGAAAAAGAGCCCTTTCAGACAAGCAACGCAACTGTTATCACATGCGGCTGCCGCGAACTGTATGATCCCTCATCGCTAGGATTTTCTGAACAGTATCCTCCTCTTGGGCCAAATACCAATTCCACCATTGAGGTTACCTTTGATACTGCAATTTTGGATCCTCTTGTAGAGGCTGTCGCTCTCGAAATCGAGTTTGGCTATTCAACAGAAGCAAACTACGACTTCTTTACGATTTCATCAGGTACAAAAACCTTTTTTCAGGGTTCAGGACCAGGACCAGATGTAGATAATCCTTACAAGACAGGTAGCGTCACAGTCCGAGTACCGAAAACTGAAAGCGTAAAAATTAATTATCTGAGAGATCCCGCGGCATATGGTGGTGTTGACTCTGTCTACTTTACAATCAAAAAGGCCCTACCGCTCTTTCCAATTGAAGTTCCGACAGAGTTGGTACTCAAGCGCGGTGATACCATCATCAAGGATTATAGTCTCTTGATTGACTTGGACCAACTAGATTTGACAGAGCTTGTGCTTGATTGCCCGATTAGCATACAGGCTGGAGATCAGCTCTGCCTTACTGCAGATCCTGGATATTATGCAACATTCAATGTTTCTGCTGAATATCAGAACATTCCTCAAATCAAAGATCATCGTACACCCGAAAGATTCTTTGCTCCTGTGGAATTCAATAGCATTGGCTACAACAACCGCTTTCCTACAGGCCTCTCACAGCTACAAGGCTGGTACAATACTGACGACCAGTTTATCCAAAATCTTATCTATATTAATCAAGTTCAGAATTGCAGTGAGGGTGGTGTTCCGCAACTTGCGCTTTCTCGCTATTCATTAGCTTCTAGCGGTCCCAATTTCGTTAATAGCTATTGGAGTGGATCTGCACCAAACTTTTTCAATCAGATAGATGTTAATAAATATCAGGGCGATCTTTACATCTACAACTTTGATCCTACTACAGGAGAGCTGCGTTTAGATCCAGATCCTGAAAACTTGCCCGGGGCGGGAGACACCACCTACACAGTATTTAAGCCGGTGAGAAATACCGATCCTCGATACTGGCAGTACAATTTTGATCTCGTAGATCCAGAGTACGAGTTCAATACGCCAATAAAATTCTTTGACTTTGTGGGTGAGTACTACAAATCTGGCTTTCTTTCGTCACAATTTGGTGTTTCTTCCTATCCAACTTGGCCCGATATCAATCCTTTAGAATTGGATCAAACGCAATACAAAGCTTCTTTTGGCGTGAGCACAAAAGCGCAGTATGATGATCTACTTCGCCGTTTGAGAGATATTGGCGTTGAGCGAAAGTATGGTGTCCAGCGATTTATCTACTGGCCCTATCCAGGCTCAGATCTTACCGATCCGCAAAAAGCGGCCCTGCGTTGGGTGGTGAACCAGAATCGCTATCCATTCTTAGGTTTTGTAACCAAGCTAGAAGATGAAGGCGAAAATACCTTTGCACGCCTCTGTCCAGGAGAGACTGTCTATATGAAAGGCACAGGAACACGCTTAGATGATTTTCCTCTACGCCTTGCTATGGATGGCTATCACACTGGTCCAAAGCCAGGACCTGAATTTATGCAAACCTATTCAGGTACTGATCCTCGCACAGATGATCCTATTCCATCTGATCTCAGCTATAATATTTATGATCAGTGGAGCTACTACACAGCTCGACTTCCTATTACTATAGATGAGAGCAACAACACGATCTATTCTCGTGGGGGTGGACGCTCACGCTTTGGAGAAGAGCCCTTCTACCTAGATCTGCTTGTAAACTCAAATCCAAATTTGGGACTTGGGCCTTACAGCGTCTACTCAAGTCTTTTTGGGCCAAACGTTGGGTTGAATCCTATTGCAGGCAATTTGGTGATAGCTGATCCAATTGATGCAAGCACAGCGCTTAACAACGCAGCTCAGGTAAATGGAAATGTAGTCATCGTGGTGATTGGATCTGTAGGCAGTGGAACCATAGTAGCAAACGCAACTGCAGCTGGTGCTACAGGGGTAATCATTGTTGATCGCGTTGAGGAACCACTCGCTGATTTCAGCATCGGCGGTGCCGGAAATATTCCATCAGTAGCGATAACGAATAGTAACGGTATGGCTCTTATCGATGCTATCAATGGTGGTGCGGATGTGTCTGTGAACACAGACCTTACGAGTCCTATTTTAGAGACTGTATTACCAACAGGCACCTACTATCTGAGCGATATATATCAATTGCTCTACGATAAGTATCTTGCAGGTGAAACAGAATTTTTTATTGAAGTTGGAAACTATATTTCAGGAGAATATGGTGTAGATGATCTCTTCGTTCTTTCTGGTACTGCTCAGGCTTTACTTTTTGGTCCAGAAGATCCGAACTATCCTTCCAATTTCTTTGGGCCAACGGGTATTGATGTTGGTTCTCTCTGGGATCCAACTGATGTGCCTTTAGTTGCTGAGTTTCAAGGAGCATCAGAGAACTTCTTTGATGGTGCCTATGCATTTCTCGTTCCTGGTGAGTATAAGACCCATACTCCACTTACATCAAATGAGGCGCAAGCACTCCTTGATGCCTTAGAGAATGGAACGGTAACTGTGGAAACACAGCACGGACCAATCACATATGAATCAACCTATGAAAACTATGTGGCCTGCATCAACGAACTGAGCATGCAGAAGGGCACTGAAGATCACAATATTATTGCTCCATGGGTACATAAATGTGACAATGGGCTGTTTGAACTGCCCATATCTATGCAGTCGCTGCTGGATGATTTGAAGCTGATTGACTTTGATGAAACAGTCACCTACTTAGCACCATTTAACGATGCAGACGATGAGGACTCTCCCATTCCAGGAGTGCCTATATCGGCTACATTTGCACCTACGCTCTATTGCATAAGCATCAGAGCTACGGGAACAGGTCATCCAGGAGAGTTCTCCGAAATGTACAATGCGGGTGGTGATAGATCGAGTATCGAAGATCAGTCGCGCTCAGAAGGAAGACTCGAATGGATTGTACCTAGAAATGGAGATATTTTAATCTATCCAGAAGGAACAGTATTACCTATTGGCGATCTGAGTGGTCGAGAAGTGGAAATTCCAATCGTAAACTATTTGGAAGATCCACAATGGCTCGGATTTACGACAAATGATGGAGCGCCAGATTACAACTTCATTCCATATGTCGATAGCACCGGTCTTGGGCCTTTTGCAGATACTGCTGTGGCGGGATCATGGTTGATTGGCGTTATGCAGCCAGAAAAGACTCGTGAAATTTTGGCACTTGGACCAAATGATACAGTACCCGGTATTGGCTACATCACTTGGTATACATCTGAGTGGTCTTCTGATGGAGATCCTTCACTTTTACCTTGGTATGATCCAAACTTTACCTCGGTGGATCCGGGAGCCATGGTGGCTGCAGCTCGCGTAATGCAGTACTTCAATGAGAGAGATGTCAAGCACATCATTATCGATGTACGAAACACTATTGGCGGAGGCGAGCCATTCTGGAACGCCTTTTCGGCTGTGGTGGGTGGCAAGCGCTATTTCAACGTTACCGATGCAACACCCGTTGTAACGCTTGAGCCAAATGGAATCACCTCTGTTCGTACTACAGACAATTTCCAGGTGGCTAAGGAAGAAGCTGGAGTTGTTACCTACAACTACCAAAACACGATTTTGGATTGCAATCCTGATGCGTTTGTTGCGGCAGGTCTTACCGACTACATTCCAGGTGGAGTGTGGAACGGTGAGGTGACAGGTCAGGCTGATTTAGGACTCACATCCAACATCATCTGGCTTTCAAATGCAACCTCAATTTCAAACCCTCAGTACAAGTGTTTGCTTGTTAAGGGAACGAGCCGAGACCAGGTTGAATATGATGGTGATTTTGGACGTTCTACCCAATTTATTGAGTATGGCGTTTACTACCGTCCATTCTCGACATCCGGTAATTACGATTCGTATATCAACTGGTGGACCAAAAATCGCGCAGGTGCCGAAGAAAACCCTCGTGGTTTGATGTATGGTATCGATCGCTGGGAAGCAGGCCGATCTGCATTTATGGATGGCAATATCGATGGAAAAGGTGGCATACTCAAGGGCTTAGACCAAGAGTTTAGCAACCTTCATAGACCAATGATCAAGTGGGATATGAATGCTAACGTCTTCTTCCAAGACATTGGCTACACCATTGGCAACATTGGCACAAGTGTTGACCCTGTAACTGATGGCGAGCCTTGGATGAATGACCGTTACACCGGCATTGCATTCGATGATCCGCTCACCTTCCGTGACACAACGCTCGAGCGCTGTGTGCAGATGGTTTGTGATCCTAACGTCGCGAGCCACTTCTACCAAGATGATGGCTACGGCTACGTCTCTCAGCCGTAACTAAAGGCGAAAGGCCGCTAAATCCTTAAAGGATTTAGCGGCCTTTTTTTTCAAAAACGTTAACCGGTGGCCGAAGGCCTCTGGAGTGCGGCGATTTTTCGCCGCTCTCACTTTTTCGAGAGCTTGTTGGAGCAATCTTTTTTAGCTTCTTAAAGGACCAAAGGGACTCAAGAGACTCAATCGACATAAGGGAAGTCAGACACCCTTTTGTCCCTTGAGTCGATTGAGTCCCTTTGGTCCCTTTCTTATACTCCCTCAATAACCTCATCCAACTGCTTTTGCCAGTTTGACAAAGGAAGCTGCTTGCGTACAACAGATTTATGGCGCTTAATGCGCTCTTCTATCTGCTTTATGATCGACTTTTTCTTGTCGAGCTTTTTAGCAAGGCCGATAGACTTCAAAAAGGTGGCGTTGTTTTGCTCCCAAGGGTGGGCAGGGTTAATTTCATACAGCATCTGCTTTTGTGTCTGCACAAGCTCTGCTGATGTTGATCCACCCGGCTTTGTTATCCAGACATCAGAGGCTCTATCGATCTCTGCCATCGCCTTTTCATCCAAGAAGCCCAAAACATGCAGGTTGAGTTTGCTCTTGTTCTTGCCATACTTCTCAAGATCCTTTTTGAGCTGCTCATTTTTGCCGCAGACAACAAATACATGAAATGGCTTTTTGATTTTTTTGCTGTCACGCTTCATGCGATTTAAGAGGCGCTTCATATCGTTGGCAAGGCCGTTTGCTCCCATAGCAAGCTTTACCACTACAGCATCAGCTGGAATATTGAGTTTTTCACGTAGCTTTAGCTTTTCCTTGCTAGAAGCTGGCTGAAAGCTTGGGCGTACAGGAAAGTCAACACGCACAAGTTGACGCACGATAGATTCTGAGGTGTCAAAGAGCGCATCGCGGCTGAGCATAGCAAAGTGAATGAGGGGAGTGTCGCTTAACCGCTCTTGCTCATAGAGTATGGGGAGTAGCGTTCTATTAAACCCATGGTCTGTGTGCATGTAGGTCATAGGCACGCCGAGCGAGTAGCTTAAGTAGGCAAGCTTTGGCTTATGGTGCGCAACAGCGATGATATGATCCGGCTGAAACTGTATGATGTCATCCTTGATATCTGCTAAAAAGCGCTGATCTTCGATTTTTTGTGCAGCGTTGAGGAGCTTGGTGAGCCTTTCGGCTTTTTTAGGGTCGTTCTGTTTTTGATACACCTCAGCGTAGATATCAGCTTTTGTATATCCATCGATCTGTGGCGAGTAGCGGTTTTCAACTTCGTCAACATCGATAAGCTGTACGGTGTGTCCCTTCTCTTCAAGATACTGCTTTATTGCCATTGTAGGGGCTCTATGGCCTCCTCCATACGCACCAGTAAAGAGTAGGGTGATTTTTTTGTTTGTCTCAGAACGTTCTGTTCTCCATTCGGATGCATTGTCAATTGTGATGTTGCTTACAAAGCGGCTATAGGCCTTTGTAAACTTTTCATTGTGCTGGAGAGCCGGAAGTCTTTTATAGACTAAGTTGTGGTCATAATAACGGCTGCCTATAAAAAGTACCTTTGCGGCGAGCCAATCTTCAAAGGTCTTTTCGGTGGTTTCATCAAGGTAAAGTGCCTCCTTCATTGTAGCATAGGCTTCTACAATATGGTCTACGCGTTCAATATCAGGAAGTCGTCGTGCAAGTCGTTCACGAAGTGTATCTGCATACGATGTAGCAGTTACACAAAGAGCAGAGAGAATCAGAAATCTCCAGAGAGATAGGCCTGTCTTCATAGAGTATCCCGGTTAAAAATTTGTACTACAGAGCCTTTTGCAAAATTAGAGCCCACAGCAAAAACGCCCTTTTGAGCGAGTTTGCTCCCGGCCCCCTCGCCCTACTCGACTTGAGTATGTTGCTCGGGGGCCGGTTAAAGCCGCTAAGGCAGCGAGCAAACTCGCTCAAAATCATCGTTTTTTCTGAGGCCTCTAATTTTGCAAAAGGCTCTTCATTTCTTCTATTAGAACAGGACTATTATATTTGCAAGGATTATTCTAGGTCAATAAAACCGCTTGAGTCTGCAACGGCTTTGTGGACAATATCGAGCGAAGTTTTGGTAATAAGACTTGTTGGGTCATATTTGGCTTCGTCGATAAAGGCTTCGAGAACTTTTGGCTGGAACTTTAAAAACTCACTATTTTTTTGGAAACTTTTGACAACGTTCATAATACGCAGAAAATGCTGATTTAAGAGGAGCGGATCATTTTGAACGCCGAGAGCTTCAGCACGAGGAAACATAATATCTTGAGTTATAGGGGAGTCTGATGCTCGTAAATAGAGGAGTGTTCGAGGGTGTCGTTTCATGATGTCATTAAGCTGCCTTGGGGCTTCTTCTTTTATGTAGGTGAATGTGTGGCCTATGTCTCTGGCGATAACTTCCATGAGGTCAAAATCGAGCGCTTCAGCAGATTCTGGTAACATAAGTTCAATTTTATGAGCAAGAATAGGCAGCTCTCTATGAAATACACCAACGTCGTTATACTCAAAGGTAGGTTTGCCGCTTGCAACAACTACGATTTCATGGGCGGCGTTATAGAGCATACGTTTGTAGCGAAAGAGTATAGCTGCATGTTTGCGTTTTACATCATCTTCAAAAACACCAACCATATCCTTTAGCTTAAATACATTGAGAAGAGCAGGTGCTGCCATAAGAACCTGTTCAAACATCTGCTGACGCATCTGCTGCTCTTTAACAGCTGTCTGAGGAAGCTGCGTTGCCGATGAGAGCATGATAGTCTTTATGAATTCAAACTTCTCTTTGTAGACATCATTTGCGCGGTTTAGGATGGCTGTGTTTACAATCTCGCTATTATCAACCCAGGTTTTAAGCATATTGGTCGTGGTAGTGTCGTCGGGTTGAATCGACTTGAGCATTGTCAAAAGGGTAGCTGGCACCGATACAAAGTTGTTAAGAGGGCCAATGTCCCAATTTTCTTGTGAAGAGAGGTTGCCAAGCTTTGTAAACTGCTCGCTTATCTGATTTAGCTGTTGTGTCAGCGTTTGTAGGTTTGCAGGCTGCTGTGGAGTAAGCGGTACAGCAAGCTGCAGAGCACCCTGTGGAGTGGTTTGTATGCCAAGTGAAATAAGTGACTTTACAAAGTCTGCAATCTGGTTTGGTAGCGTAGCCTGCTGCTGGGCTGTTTGTGGGGTGGTGGTGTTTGTAGTTGCGTTAGAGTTAGGAGTAGATGTTGTCACTATTCCACTAGAAAAAAATTCTTGAAGCGCATCTGTAACCGTTCCTGCTACCAATGTCTGCATGCCCTCCGGCATCTCGTTTTGGGCACCTTTCTGAGCTACCGGTATGTTGAGTGTGCTCGTCGTAGGGGGGGTATCTGCTGTTTGTGTGCCAGTGGCTACAACTCCCGAGTCTTGGGGGCTTGAGCCTTGTGCTCTTGAGTCTTGCGCGCCCTTTTGAGGGGGATTTGGGGTCTGTTGCTGGAGTGTTTGTACCAGTTTTTGCTGTAGGGCATCTTTTAGGGCTGTTTGTTGATCTTCGGGCAGTACTGCCTTATCAGGAGCTACTTGACTGAGCATTCCAGTCTCAAAGAGCGATTTTACAAGTGTGTCAAACGATTTTCGTGTTTCAGGCTTTTCAAGGTCGCTAAACATTGCGTTGAGGATGTCAGAGGACATAAGGAGCTGCAAAAATTTATCCTGTTCATCGGGTGAAAGGCCGCTCATGATATTTGGGATGTCATGAATAAGTTGCGTCATGTTTTCAGGGGCGATCTGCCCCGTCAGAACAGTGTTTAAGACCGGAGATGCTGATTGGCTGACAACTCCAGAAAATGTGCTTGCTTGAGCGGGTGGAGCTGTTGGAGTCTGGGGTGTTGCTGTTGGCAAAGGGGTATTAACAGGTAGGTTAAAATTTCCACCGCCTGGGGGCATGAAGGAGCCGGATGAAAGTGATGACATAGTGAGGTCCTCCTTATAATTATAATTATATAGTATTTAGGGTTTTTTAGGAAGGGAGGGGCCTAAACTTCGCCTTTTTCAGCATAGGTATATGGATTTTCTTCTCTTAGAGTGAAGCCGGCTTTGGATAGTATGTGGGCCATTCCAGTGTTTTCGCTCAGCATAGTGGCTCTAATTTGGGTAATGCCTTCTAGTGAGGCTACTCTGAGGAGCTCATGCACGAGGGAGGTCCCCACGCCTTGGCCATGGTAGGCATCGGCTACAAGCATCTTTAAATCACCCTTCACAAGTCGTATAATGCCCATAATTACGTTGTCAGACTCAGCAATAAGAGCTATCTGATGGTCAAAGTCATTGGCGCAGATACGTACAAGCCGTTCATGGGCGATTCGCTCTTCGAGCGCTTTAAAGGCAAAGTAGCGCTGGCGTACACTATGTTCTGAGAGCTCCTTATGAAAGGCCTCTACTTTGGGCTCATCTTCAGGCCGAATTGGCCGTATGGTATACTTTTGGCCATTTTTGAGCGTTTTTTCTACAATATACTGCGATGGATAGGGTCTTATAGCAAGCTTTGGGGCTGTTTCTTGAAGGACAATGCGTGCATCAAGAGCAATAAAGCCATCAGATGAGGCTAAAAGCGGATTTATATCGCACTCCTTAAGCTGCCCAAGGGTTGCCACCATATTAGAAAAGGCAACGACGAGCTCTTCAAGTTTATCCATAGCTACAGGCTTTTGGCCGCGAAATCCCTGTAGCGCCTCATAGATCTTTGTCTTCTCAATCATGCGCCGGGCAAGCGTAGTTGTAAGAGGGGGAAGGCCGAGCGCTCGATCTTTGTAAATTTCTACCATTACGCCGCCACTGCCAAAGAGCATTACAGGGCCAAACTGCGGATCACAGCTTGATCCAAGAATAAGTTCAAAGCCCTTAGTCTTTACCATGGGCTGCACAGTAACGCCTTCAAAAGCCTCTTTTGCAGCCAGTTTAATTTCATCAAAGCTTTTACGAACGGCTGACTCATCGACAAGGTTGAGCTTTACTCCGCCTACATCACTTTTATGGGTAATAGTGTGCGAGTAGAGTTTAAGCACAATGGGATAGCCGATTTCTTTTGCCTTTGCTACAGCTTCATCGACCGTAGTTGCAATTTCAGTTCTGACTGTAGGTATGCCGAAACAGGATAAAAGCTTTTTCGATTCATATTCATCAAGCAGCATGCGCTTTTGTTCGAGTGCGGTTGCTATGATCTTTTCTGCCGCTTGCACATTTGTAGGGGAGTCAGTAGGTATTGGTGTCTCATAGAGGCTTTTAAGGTTTTCGTTGTAGCGCCACATCGTTGCAAAGGCTTTAGCTGCATCGTCAGGGTATTCAAAGGTGGGTATTTTGGCATTATGCAACAGCTCAATACCGCCCTGGACAAAACCGCCTCCCATCCAGCTTGCAAGTATTGGCTTTCCTATGGTTCCATAGTGGCGAAGTGCCTCTGCTGTACCTGTGGGGTCTGTCATATCTTGGGGTGAAAGTACAACGAGTATGCCTCCAGCGTCGTTATCATCAGATAAAACCTCCAACGTTTTGGCATAGCGTTCAGCATCAGCATCTCCCAGAATATCCACAGGGTTTGAGTGGCTCCAAGCACTGGGTAAGAAGGTGTTGAGAGATTCTATAGATTCTTTCGACGGAGGCACTATTTTTGCTCCACCTACTATTGCAGCATCGGTGGCAAGTACTGCTGGTCCCCCTGCATTTGTGACAATCTGCAGATTTGGCCCCTTTGGTCTTGGCTGCTTGCCAAGAAGGTCTGCCATATGAAAAAGTTCCGATATGGCATTTACGCGCAAAACCCCGGCACGCTCAAGTGCTGCGTCAAATACCTCATCGCTACCAGTAAGTGAGCCTGTGTGAGAGGCCGCTGCATTTGCAGCTTCTTGAGATCTTCCTGGCTTTATCACAATAATCGGTTTATCGAGCGCAATTTCTCGTGCTGCAGACAAAAATGAGCGCGGATCACCAATTGTTTCCATATAGATAAGGATACTCTGGGTGTTGGGGTCGCTTCCAAAATAGCGTATAAGATCACCCCAGCCTACATCGATCATCGACCCTATAGAAACAAAGGCACTAAAGCCAACGTGAGTCTTTAGGCTCCAGTCTAAAACGGCGGTGCACATAGCACCTGACTGACTTATAAAGGCAATGCTGCCGGGCATGGCCATGCCCTTGGCAAAGCTTGCATT
>JAFEGT010000072.1:0-5677 GCA_018239765.1 Verrucomicrobiota bacterium | reverse complement strand
TTTGAGTCTTTAAGTATCTCCAAAATCTCATTTTCAAGCGTTAAACCATCAGCCCCGAGTTCTTTAAAGCCGGCAGAGATAATAATGAGTCCACGAACCCCAGCATCTTTACACTCCTGTACAAGAGCTGGAATGGTTTTGGCGGGTGTTACTAAGATGGCAAGGTCTATTTTTTCAGGTACATCGGCAATTGTGGGGTAGCAGGTAAGGCCTAGTACTTCATTTCGTTTGGGGTTAACAGGATAAATGGAGCCTGAAAATGGTGAAGATTTTAGATTGAGCAGTAGCGTTCTACCTACACTGCCTACACTATCTTTTGCGCCAATAACAGCAACTGTTTTAGGTTTAAAAATGGCATCTAGCGTTTGTGGATAGGCGGCATAGACATTCTGTAATGGGTCGTACATAACAATCCTTATCAAGTAAAACTTCCTATATCAAATCCATGCCCTAATTGGCAACACGTAGCAGAATTTCTACTTGACTTTGTGCTGGAGTTTGGCTAAATAGTTCTTATTAAAAAAGGGGTGTCGTATATGACAAGCCAGCTTTCAACCGCAAGTGTCTCTTTCGATCCCTCAAAGCCAACCAATGTCTTACCCGAAAATTTCGGAAAGTGCTTGCCGCTAAAATCACACACTCCTACAACTGCTTTAGCATTTGGTGTAGAGGTTGATGATGTAAAAGCTCAGCTTGCTGCCCAGCAGGTCCGAATTCAAGCTGTTTTGAATACCCTGCAGTGGCATATGCCTGCAAGCTGCGTACTTTCTACAGAAGTTGCTTCAATCAAAAGCAGACTCGAATCAATCAAGAGTGTTCTTCATGGTGAGGGTGAACTTGACACCGCAGGTCTAGATCTTTCACTTGCAGCCGTACAAGAAACTACAGAAATTCCCCAACTTTTTAGAAGGGTTCATGAACAGGCAATGCGCTCTTTTCTTGCTCAAGAAAGTATGCCAACCCTTTTAGCCCTTACAGAAACCAGCGAATTTCAACTTCTCTATCAAGACTTCAAAATGATCCTTAGGGATTTCTATGCTGATCTCGATACATTTGTTTCAGCGGCGGATCTGGTTATGCATAAGTACATACATCACTGTGTTGATCAGCAGCTCGCAATAAGGTTTTCTCAAGTAGCAAATGGTAATATACGTGATGCAAATGCCTTGATGACAGCTATAGAAGAGGCTCCTGTAAAGCATTTCGATAGAGTAGAAGATCGCTATAAAGATGGCATGAAGAGGGAACTCTTTATGCTTATGCTTCGTCTCTGTCTTCAGAGAACAGATTTTCATAAGCAAGATGATAAAGTACGAATGTGGCGTAGATCCATGTTAGGGGTTTTAGTAGAGGAACAAAAATCGCTAAGGGAGCTTGAAGCAGCTGATACTGTTACTCATATTGTTTTGGACCAATATAGACCAGAAGAGCCTCATAGCTATGGTTTTGTAAAGTATATAGGCTGGTTTGAACGCAGTCAAAGCCGTGCTTTTGGAGAGGAGCTTGAGCAAGATGTGGGTTTGCGCCTTGAAGGGTTAATACAGTTTTTGAAGAATAGGCTGGTGCAGGTAGCACAGGGTACATGCTCCAAATTTGAACATAAGCAACTCAAGGACTGCATTACTACTCTTGAGAATAAATTTCAGACTCATTTTAAAAAAATTGCAAATGCTGAGTATGACGACTTTCGTCCAGCGCTTTTTGACTATATGTATGGGCTTGTGTGGGGCTTAAAAGAGGCTCGAGGGCTCTACCAACTTGGCCTTAGCTGTGATGATGCTTCAAAAGCCGCTGTTACAAAAGCGATCCGAACGTTTAGTGCATTTCACGAAGGAGAAGAGCAAACAGTATTGGGGCTTCTTCCATCCCTCGATGCTCGACATGAGGCAAAAGCACTCGATCGTCCGCTGAATAGCTTAGATGCCTTTTTTAGTCGCCAGCTGCTTTCAATTACAGAACTTCATGCCCACAAAGATCCAAGTTATGTTGCCATGAGCACACTTGAAAAAAGTGTATCTGGGCTTGTCTTTGCGCGAAAATGCCCCTTTGTTGGCGATCTTCTTGCCCCGTATGTTGTGAGCTGGGTTACAAAGCGAATTATGCAGTTTCTCTTTTTAAAAGCTCCAGTCCACGATATGGAGCTTGAGCTTGTGCTCTATGAGCTAAAAAATCGCTACAGTGATGCCTATGATGAAAGTGGTTTGCAGCCTATTGTGGAACGATATGAAAAACGATATAAGCGAACTGAAGTTGTAAGCGAAGCTTGTAGCACTATAGCCTACCTCAATTCGCTTGCACAAAGTGGAGATCTCGATGCCTATGTAGAGGCGTGGCAGCGACTTTTTGAATATAAAGTATCGATGAGTCGATTTGAGGGTGCAAATGAAATGGTTGACATGCTTATAGAGCGTCAAAACAGACTCACATTCCCTCAAATTGATAAAGAGGTTGCAACCGCTCACATTGCCGCTTGGCCAATAAGAAACCCCGACGAGTTTTTTAGTGAGCTGCAAAAGATAAGCATTCATCGTCAGTATGGCTTTACATCGGTCTGTATGAAGGTGTTATGTGGCTGTCTTTATGCAGTAGATCCCATACAAAAATCAAATGCACAAAAGGCACTCAGCGTACTGTTGCAAAAAGAGGAATATAGGCCCTATTTAGCTCCTCTAAAAGAGTTAATAATGCTCAACGCAGCTCTAAGAATAACAAACCTCTTGGATATAGAATTGGAGTTTGTATCTGCCCCAGATGGTCTTATCGAGCGGTTTTTACAGACAAAGCAGGGGCCGGTGCAGTTTCTCCTCTACACATTAATTGAGGGTGGTAATTTTGAACTACGAGAACGTACCCAGCACGCTTTAGGTGAGTTTGAATATAGCCGCTGGATGAAAACAATGGCGGCAGTCGCCACAAAAAACCCTTTGGAAACTAAGGATATACCATGCAAGTAGAAGCAGTACAAACAGAACCGTCAGTAGTTCATGTAGAAGTAAGACAAGATGGGCTTCCGCTTCGCCTGCGTCAGGTAGATGGGCGTATTGGTGACATCCGCGATGGTGTTGAAGAGGCAAAAAAAGTGATGTACTGGAGGCTTAAGCCTCCAAAAGGTATTGAGCAGCGCATTCTGGAAATGACTCCAGGCAAAGACTTTCCTACTGATTTTAGCTTTATGCATACACAGGTGCAGAAATCCAAAACAAAGAGGTCTACAGAAAAAAAGCTTGAACATCTGGTGAGAACGGAGCGTGATTGCCTTCCCTTACGCGCACGGGTCGAGTTACTCGAAACGTTGCGGATTAACAGATTTATCACTATGTATGCAACCTGTAAAAGCGAGCTTGATGATCTTATAATCCAGCTGAGAGAAAATTCGACTCCTGGTGGAAAGCTTGCCATTGTTCAAGCTGCAGTGAACAAAGTAATCGCGATAATTGCCCGAGATTTTACAAAACTAGACCAGACAATGTTTCGTGATCCTGCTATTGAACTTCTCAAAATCGCTCAGGCGGCGGTTCGTGAACTTGAATTGCATAACGGGCCGCAAGCTGCCTTAAATACACAGATCGCAGAATCTTTAGTCACTGTTTTTGAGACCCCTGAGTTTGCTCCTCTTGTAAAGACAACAGAAGGTCCAGCGGAGGAATCGCCTGAGGTAACAGCAAAGCTTGATGAGCTCAAAAAAGTCGATGGTGAATATAGCTACTGGAAAAAAACGGGATGGGTGACCTATGGCTATCACCTCGTAGGCTCTCATGGGCCTACAGAGCTTCTTGGAATAAGGGTTGAAAATGAGGTCAGATACTCTGTTTCTGGTCTTTTGGAAGGCTATGATGCACTATTTAAGAGACTGTTTGATGGAGAGATCGAGCTTGAAAGCCTTAGAAATACTATAGCACTCTATAAATCATGCATAGATAGCTTGCAGCGGCGACTTTTATTGCTCGTTACTGAAATTCACTTGCGACCACTTGGGGAGTTAGAACCACTTCTTGTGATTGCCAATGGCTGCAATATGGCACTTGTGGAAGCGCGTGCGATGCATAAGATCGCCGTAAGCCTTGCGACCGCTGAAACAGTTTCTGTGTGCAAAGCTCAACGGGTGCTCAGAAACTATCTTAAGGTAGGAAAAGAGCCGATGACAAAGGCGGTCTTGCTTTATAAGACTGCTGCGGCATTAGACTTGCTATCGCCAGAAGTGGATCCCAAAACGCCTATCGAGCGGTTGAGCCAAACTGTGCAGGGCGTGTACGAAAAGTTTGTGGGCAAAGATATTACCTTTAACGAGAGTGAAGAGAGTGTTTGGGATGCTGTTATGCAGGGCGAGATCGATACACTGTATAAGAAAGGCGAGAATCGCCAATTTTTACCAGAAAGATTACAGACGCTGCTCATAAAGCACATTACGTACAAACTATTTAGAAATAAGAATCATGCTGCAGATGGCGAGCTTGAACTACTGGTCTGTGCAACAAAGGCAGATGATCGTTATGCGGCTACTGTGGAGCGATCCACCGATTTTCGAGATGTTATTGCAGCCTATGATAACACCTATCAAGTAGGAAGATCTGAAGAGATGCTTCGAGAGGCGAACGCTATACTCGTTGATATTTTTAGCCTGCAGCTTGGTGATGATCGCTCTATGCCAAAGTGTGCGCTCATTTTTGCAAGTCTCTATCAGCGCTGTTTTGAGTTTCATAAAAATGATCAGCTTGGTCGAATTGCAGACGACATTCGGACAAGTCTCTACCTTCTCCTATTTAAGAAGTTGGGTAAACTGGCAGAAGATTTGGAATTTCCAAAGATTAATGAAAAGTATCATCTTAACAAAAGTGTTGAAAAGTGGCCCACAGATTTTGATGCAATCAGAAGGGATCATAAGCCAAATGATGGACCGGTAGACTATGGCTATACAATACTAACTCAGCTAGAAGCACAAAGAGAGCTTACTCCAAAAGGGCTCGAAAGCTTTCTTTTGCGACTGCTCGCTTGCTGCTTATATTCAAAAGATGAAAAAGAAAAGGCCATGGCTCAGGCTCACGTGCAGAACATTCTTGAGCAGAAAGATTATGCTGACTTTCGAGTGGGTTTTTCACCTGCCATGGAAGCGCTCATCTTTGAAAATACGATGAATAAGATACTTGAAGCTTCACTTCTGGTTGGTCCCAATGAGAAAAAGCTCTTTGTGGATGGGCCTGTGAGCCGATTTATGCAGGGTGGCGATTTGCCCTTCTCTTCTAACAAGGTAGAGCATGCGCTCTATGCGCTGATAATGCGTGAGCAGGGTAAGCCAAAGCATGAGCGTATATTGACCAACAGCTTTAAGACCTTGAAAGGTAAGCGTGAGTTTGAAAACTGGTGCAAGCCATACCGCAGCTTTATTGTGAGCCGTGCTACAAACCAAGCGGCACTTCAAACGATTATACCGGAGCTTGACCATCTTGGTGGGCAGCGAGTGCTAGATAGAGGGATGTACGATCAGCTGCTTGTCAATTTTGGCCTTAGGGAGACTACGAAGCTTCAGCGCGAGGTGCACCTGCATAAACTCTACACCGAACGCGTCTAACCAGGATATTGCAATCGCTTAAAAAATCTTATTCTTGAGAGCCTCTTGCAAAACATGAGTTATCCGTTTTCAGGCCAACGGCCTGGATTATAAAAGCCTAGGGCAACGCCC
>JAFEGT010000071.1 GCA_018239765.1 Verrucomicrobiota bacterium | reverse complement strand
GCGAACCCTCAACCTACCCACCCTGAAGCAGATGTTGACGATGTTGCAAGAAGAGTTGATGCATTATCTCTTAATGGACAACCTCAAAGAGAGCGCTCACTTAATCTGCAGGAAGAGCGTCATGTAGTAGCAGCGCTAGATAACAGCATCATGTCAGCTGCAATCGAATCCGTAAGGGCAGATACTGCGCTGCTCTCTGAACAGATTGACGCTGTTCGAACTATGCTCCAAGAACTAAAGGTGGGCATTCATAACGCGTCCATAATCGAGCTGTTTGATCAGCTACAGAGAGATCGAGCAATATCCCTTTCGGTGGTTACTCTCTTTCGTAAAGATTGGGAAGCAGGCGGCGAATTGATAGGCACTGCCATTAAGGAAAATAGAGAAGTCCTCACCTCTACCCATCGCGCCAAAATCCTTGAAGTCGCACGCAGCATGTCTTCTGAACAGGCCATTCGCCTGGAGCTACAAAACTTTAGCCGAAAGCTGCAAGCTGATGTTGCTCAAGGGCGGACAGTAGTTACTTCAGCAGTAGCAAAGCTCTATCCTGATTTATACAAGCTACAAAAGCTCAAAACATTGACTGAGGACCAGAAAGTTGTTTGGCAAACCCAATTTCAGCGCCTTGTAAATCAGGCCTACATCAACCAGGAGCTTAGACGTAAGCAAAATCCTCACGTACGCTCCGGATCTTTTGTCGAAACAAAACTGCTACAATCTTTAAACCTTGCTGAAGGCGATGAATTTGAAACCCGTCGCCAGAAGCACGAGGCAGAGGTGGAGGTGATCAAGCTGCTTTTAGAGGGAGAGGGGCTTGAGATGTCATCGATCGATGAACTTGCAGCATTGATGGCAAAAAGAAAGCTCGAGGCGAGGCTGTTGGCAGTAGGCGTACAAAAACCGTGCCTTGGAGACTATGTAAAGGTTATTGAAATCTTGGAGGAGGGATACTCCTCTATGATGCGCTGTTCTATGGTCTGGAAGGAAACCATTGTAGGGCTTCCGGCGGAAATTCCCCCAAAAGCTCGACGCCTATGCCTCTTGACTAAGGCAGCGTCAGTAGAGCAAAAGATGCGCCACGAAATGTTGAACCACATAAGATCCTCATCTGACGTGCTGAAAGCTCCAAAACTTCTACCTGCTCATCTGAAAGCATTAGAAATTCCAGAACATATACAAGCTCAGATTAGAGATGGCAGCCTCTATAGTAAAACTGACAGAAATATCATTCGATCAAGCGAATTCTATGTCAAGTGGGCGGACAGACTTTTGGTTGAGATGATCCAGGGTCTTGATGATGATGATTCAGTTCTGCAGAATGGTGCCTGCTTTGGAATCACCACCCGTTGGGTGTGCAATGAACAGCGATTGCCATATCTTGACGCCGCAGAATTTACTAGAATGGTAGGTGAGGTGGGATCACGAGACCGATTTAGACAGCTACAACATGACTTCGGCATGGTAGATAGTACTAGCGGAATTATTGAAAAAGTCTTTCCTCAAGCCTTTCGCAAAGTTCAAAAAATCAAAGAGATTAATACGCTTTTTGGATACGAATGTAAGGTAAAAGATGTAGTGCCACTAATGAAACCGCAAATAGAATCTGTAGTACTTTCTAAGAGCCATGGCGTTATACCGCTGCTTATCAAAGGCCACATACTCTATATCCGCATCGATAGAAATCGCAATATCTACCGTCTTGGCGATGTCAACGCCGGCATTTTCGATTTTTCCAAAGATGAAAAACCCGAAGATAAACTCTACGAAGCTTTAGGCGACCTATTACAAACCTTCTATCCAGATAACAGCTTTGTTGTAGGCGTTCAGTTCATCCTCTAAAGCGACTCTGGCTCTTATCGAGGAATAGCAACTAGCAACGCTATACTGTCTAGCTTTTCAAAGGAAAAGAACCGTTGATGAAAAAGATTGAGGGTATGCTATGCTTACCTCAATCTTTTATCGGAGGAATATATGCAGCCAACCGCACTTCAATCAGCATTTTTCGAAGCTGTACGCCCAAATGGGCTTATTGAACTCGTAACAACGCTTCGAGATGAAGGTCAAAAATACAATATCTCAAAAAATCATATATACAACGTTTTTAAAGGCTGCACGTTGTGGGTAGAACAAGATACGAAGAGTGGACATGTTGCATTCAAGCATCGCATTACAGGCGTTACAGTAGGATACCAGAACCATGGAGAGCCAAAATTAGATCCAGGAGCTGTTGTGGCACTTCGTGATGAAGTTCAAAAACACCTTAACATCCTCGCAAATGATGTTTTTGCCTACAGAGTAAATCACTGGAAAGTAGAGCCAAATTGGGCTCAGGCAGAGCAAAGATGCGCCGCAAGAGGCTCTAAAGCATCAAAAGTAATCCGAGGTGGATAGTTAACCCCTTTTACTAATTGAATCCATGTGCAATACTGTATTGCATATGAGCATACAAAACAGAGCCTTATTTGATTTAAAATCTTCTGATCTTATTGCATTAGTAGAGCACGAAACAAAAAATGAGGGCACCTATTCGACCCTTTCTGCTCATAAACCCCTATCAAGTCTATCGCTACCGGTTGAAGAAGTTCAAAAAATTGCAACATCGGTTCTTGCAGATATTCCAATTGAATCCGAAGCTTCCATCCTTGCAGCGCGGATACGTGCCGGAAATTTTGATTTTCCATACGAAAAATTTGATAACAAGCGTTTAGATGGCATTATTGCCCATCTTATGGACTCTGGAGCAGCAGTCAACCGCTATGCAATAGCCTATAGCCCCAATCAAGTATCAATTATTCCTTCACAAAAATTAGATGGTGATAAAAGCCACTTTGTCCTTAGCGGAAAACGCTGGGGTGCAAATCACAACTATGGACAGCTGTGGAGGCCTTTTACACTGCCAGATGGCACGATAGCGGTTATTGACACACCTTCTGGTCAAAATGCCCCAGGAAGATTCATAGACCACTGTACAACAGAGCGCTTAAAATCTTCCTGTTCTAGCACCGGATACATCTCACCCCTTGAAGGATGGAAGTCGCATCTAGATAAAGTGGCAATAAAAGTGGTAAGGACCATCTGTTACGAACACATCAAGTGCAAAAATGAGGAAGTCCCCTACAAGGCGCATCCAGAGACAGATGCCATTTTTAGAAATGCATGCATTGCAGTCTTTCCCTGCTCATTTCACTTCCCTCCCACAGCACTCCACGGAACCATTGCCTTTACAGAAACAATAAGCCAAGAGCTTTTTAGAAACGGCATTAGAATGCTCGACCCATCTGCAGGTCATGGCCATCGTCTTGCCGGCGCCCTTGCCTGCAAAAAAATAGTGTTTATGCAGGCGACAGACCCTAACAGAGGGATGCTGGCCGGTTACAAAAATATATTTAATGAAATAGCCTCTCGAGCTCCTGACCTGGATGCAACGCTGAATCTCATAGCCGATGAATCTATAACGCTAGGATCGGGCTCACGCGCATTTACTATCGTACAAGGAAAGGCAGAAGATAGCCTGAACAGAATCTACTCCACAGATCTTCCATATAACCTTATTTTTTCGTCACCTCCATTTTTTGATACAGAAGCATATGGAGACCCTGAGGGGCAATCCATTCAATCATTTTCTACATTTGATCGCTGGAAGGAGGGTTTTTTAGCCCCAATGCTAAAAAACTGCTGGGACAAATTAGCCCCTGGAGGCATTCTTGCGCTTAATCTTACAGACACAGCCTCTCATAAAGTTGTGGAGGCGCTCGTTGCAATAGTGACAGAGAACCTTCAAGGAGAATACCTTGGCGTTATACCATGCAAAAAAATGGTGGGATCAAGTCGCTGGCAGCCTTTCCAGCAAAGAGAAGTAGATGTAGGTGTAGACCCAATCTGGATATTCAAAAAACATGAACTTTAACGAAATTCGACAGTTACTCACCCCAGCTTATAGCGCACCTTGGGATGGCCCAACACCTCAGGATGCCGCTATCTATTTTAGAAAAATAGTTGACCTTGCTAACGAAGCTCACAGTCGCGATCTCCAGGTACAAAATGCTAAAGTCATATGCGGACTTTTTATACGCATCATAGAAGAATATAATTTTGGTAAAAACAAAACCCACGTCAACGAACTTCTGCAACCCTTTTTCCATGCTCTTGTTACAGGGCAGCATGATGATCTACAGGCCCACTATGAGCAGTTTAGAAGTATAATCGCAGGAAAATCCCACTCTCAATGCCTGTTTGAAGCAGCTCCCATTGAATACACTATAAATACAAATGAGCTCCAAAAATGTGGAAGAGCAGTCGCACTTGATCAGCCATTTCGCAGCTACCTTTTAGACAAAGATTTTGCCGAAGCACACGCCTTTTTTGCTGAGGCAGGATGCTTTAAAGAAAGCTCCCTACGCGCACTAAAACAGCACATAATTGGAAATACCGCCAAAGAGGCTCTGAAGAGCTTTTTCAGCTGGTTGTCGGCACTTATGAGCGATCCATATATAAACATAGAAGACTTTTTCCACGCGCACATAGGTTTAAAATTTTTCGCTTCTGTTTATGGCCGCAATCCTGATGTAGAACAGATAAAGGGGCTGTATGGAGTTATAGAAAAAAAAGCATTTGAAATTTTATCTATAGCTCAAAATCGCCAAATAGAAAACGCGAAGGTACTGAGAACACTTCTGCAGACAGAGCAAAAAGATCTAGATAGCTACACATTTGTCTTTGATGAACACTTCAGGACCTGTCTTTTCGGATTTGCATCGATGCTTCCCCCTGTTTGTTTACCAGCTGAAGAGCTCAGTGCGCTTATTCCCGACCCCGAGAAACCCTCATGGATTGCTAAAAAATGGAAAAAACTTACTTCACTGCAAAGGTCACATGTCAAAGAGGTATATCAAGACTATCTAACCGATAGGCCTTATGATAAAAAAAGTGGGGGTGCCTACCGGCTTCGTAGAGACCTATATGCCTACAGAGCTCTAGAAAACCAAGACGATCTGCTGCCGCAATTTAAAAACTATCTAAAAGAGCAGCTACACCATCTGCTGAGTCACCCAGATCTTTTAGATTCCCTTCATGACAGCGAATGTCGTGAAACTGAAGTCCCTATGGTGCTACTCAGACAGGCAAAACGTGCCGGACATGTCTGGATTCATGGCCATACAGCTCTTATGCGAGATTCTATTGTTGTAGGCATGAAGAGTGAGACCAATCCAACACTGAAAGAGTGGATGCATGATATACTTGAGCATGAACCGCTCACAACTGACATGGGCGAGGTCAACAGCGAGCAGATCAACAAACTGTTTGAGAGAGTAAAAGAGACACGCCAACGAATTATTGTAGTAACAGAAAACGTAACACTATCCACAAAAAAACCGACAGGACCAAGGAAATCTCAATCTTTAGAGCCACCAAAAAAGCGTGCAAAAGTTGTAGGCGTTAAACCTTGTGATGAGCCTCCATTACATCAAGAAGAGCATCAAGGAGCTTCTGCACAATCGCATCCTCGCGATAGCGAGCTATCGATTGAAA
Source organism: Verrucomicrobiota bacterium (assembly GCA_018239765.1). Lineage (GTDB taxonomy): Bacteria > Chlamydiota > Chlamydiia > Chlamydiales > FEN-1388 > SZAS-7. The sequence continues at coordinate 9,685 of JAFEGT010000071.1, read as the reverse complement.
AGCCAGAACTCTTGGCGCCAACTTTAGGCTTTACTACTGGTGACTACCTTATAGACCAGGCTCTTTTAGCTCTGTTTATGGCACAACAGGGACTTGATAATACCATTGAGCGTAAGGCAACTCCTGATGCGTCAACAAGATGGCCAGAAGCGCGGCTTAAAAAACGTGTTGCTCAGCTGCCAGTGCAGCCTGAGCCCCATAAGCCCCTTCTTTCATTCAAACTCAAGCCCTACCAAATAAAGGCGGTGCAAAAAAGCCGCATGTGGCTCAAAAATGGCCTTGCAGGGCTTATTGCTTGCGATGCAGGGCTTGGAAAAACCCTTATCTGCCTCAACCACATATTCCAGGAGCTTGCTGAAAAGAGCTTTAGCGACAAACCAGTGGTTGTCGTCTGCCCTAAGATGCTGGTAACGCAGTGGCACGAGGCCTTTTGTAGCGAACTTTCAGCCACTCAGGCACACAGCCAAACAGTGATACGATCAATACCTATAGACCGTTGGAGAAGAAAGCTCCAAGAACAGCAATGGATAGCGAAAATAACATCTCATGCCACGCAGACTCACATACAAACCACGATGAACCAGCTGAGTGTGGATGAAGAGTTTTACGAAACGCTCGAGATGTTTCTCTACCACCTCGCACTGCATGCAGGAAATGAAGGAAGAGAAGCACTTATCGAGCTTCTGAGAGGCTATCCGGGAGATATTAGGCATATCGTACTTTCCGCTTTTGATCCTGAGACAGCTCTTTGGCAGGCAGAAAATGCTGAAATGCTGCAGCAAGGCATCCAAAAAAAGGCCAAAGTGCTTATTACAACCGCATCAAGCCTACTGAAGCTTGAGGATGGCGAAAACGCCCGTTATTCCTGGCTTATTTTAGATGAAGCAGACAGGTTGATTACCAACAAAAAATATGGTGGCGAAGATGCTCGTCTCAGAACACTCTTTGAAAAATGGCCAGACCAAAAGCGCCTCCTTGTTACTGCAACACCAATTCGCAACTCTATTACCGATCTCTGGAAACTGTTAGAACTTGTTCACGGCGAAGACCATGAGGGCAGAATCTTTTTTAACCAGCTGCTGCTTGTAAAAGATGCCTTCATGAACATGTTACGGGATATTGCTCTTGAAAAAGAGGTGTCGATGGATGAACTCTATGAAAAGCTTGAGATGCTCCACCATCGCATAACCTATCTTCGTGAAATTGTAACTCCCCTTACATATGTAGCAAAGAGAAGTGATCCAGTAATACGGAACGAATGGAACGGTGCCATACCTACTGTTCGCCACGAAGTTGTACCTGTTGAACTCACCCAAAAACAAAAAGCACTGCTCGAGGGGGCCTTAAAGGCAAATAAGCTCTTTACCCTCTATGACAATGAAAGCAAAGTAAAGCAGCACCCGGATCTTTTGCAGCCGGGCACACATAAGCTTATAGAAAATGATAGCCATGCATTTAGGCAGCTTGTTCTTCGTGTGCAAAGAGACCCCGATAGCGTACTCAGAGACTCACCCGTGTGGCAGGCACTTATGGACAAGCTTGCAACTCGTATTGCAGCACAGCAAAAGTGCCTTATTGTCTGTCACCACATAACACCTCAAGAAATTCTCAAGGAGCTTATTAAGACACGCTTTTCACAGCAAAATGTCCTTGTAGAGCTCCTCAACGGCAATACAGAATCCTCTGCAAGAAAACGAATTTTAGATAGGTTTAAGGAAGAACAGAGAAGGCCAAGCGTGCTGCTGCTGATAAATAAATCAGGAGGTGCCGGACTTGATTTTAAAGATGCAAAAACGATGTTTTTTCTTGGTGAACAGTGGAACGATGGCTCTCGAGAGCAGGAGGAGTCTCGCCATATCCGAGTAGGAGTCGATGGAGAAAAAGAGGTTATATACTTTCATGCAAACCTTCAACACGAAAGGCACATGCGCGACACGAGCGCAAAAAAGAAGCTCTGGTCTGAAATCGCCCTGACCAAGCGTCCAACGGAGGATGAACTCGTTGACGATGTACGAAAGTTACTGGACGCGCTTATTGCTGAACTTGCTGCCATCGTCAAAGATGGAAAGCAGCTAAATGAAGGCCAAAGAGCACTTTTAGATGAATACAAAGAACAGCTTCTTAGAAAAGTAGCGCAAAAGAAAAGCCAATTTTGCAAAGAATATGAGCTATACGCCCCACAATCGTGGCCCTACCTCTTACAGGACACTCAAAACAGCCTACGACTTCTCGAACTACCGATACGTGGTAGTAAAGAGTTAGCGACAGCTGCTGGCTTATATATTATCAGGAATGGAATAAGCCAAGAGGTTTTAAACTCATTGAATAGTGCTGCTCTGCAAAAAAAACAGATCACACCCCCAGCCCACTTTCTTGAAATGCGAACTGAAGGCGATGTATCGGGTATTGAAACCGTTATCTACACTGTAGACGGATATTCGACCATTGAAAAGCCCTGCCCGGCTAAACGCCGCACCTTAAGACTCCTTACACTAGGAAACAACTACTACTCGGTACTTATAAGTTTAAAATAAACAGCCTTTTGCAAAGCTAATATATCTATAAGTCACTTATATACAGTATGTTATGTGTATTTAAAAATTAATACATAAAAGTGCTATAATGAGATCAGGAAGATGGTCAGGAGGTTTATGCTAAAGAACCATTGTATCTCTTTTGAGCGCTCATTGCGCACGTCCTATCACTCAAAACAAAAAGAGCCTTTTCATTACCATATAACATTTTTAGATGCTCCCGAAATACGGCTCTATCATAACAAAAGGCTGATCTATATTTCTAATATGACAAAGATCAGTGACGGCTTCTATGAGGCCCTTCCTGATAGCACGGCCGCAATAAAAGTGATCATTTTGCAAAATCAAAACCACTTTTCTATCACCGTGAAAGATGCTCACGATCAAATACTCTATACCGAAACCTCTGCGGAAAAAATCGACGATCCAGTCGAACGTTTTAAAGCCTATCTTAATCCACTCTTTTTTCCCGAATCCATCTCAAAGTTACAAGCAATTTTCCCTCTGCTACCCAGAGGCACTACGCTTGATCCTACCAGTTTATACAACATGTGTACACTACGACGCTCTCTCGACCCAAGCGACGTAGAAAAAATAAATGCTCAGATTCATAATACCTTCGAACTCTTTCGCTTTAGCCAGTTTACGCTTACAGAGATAGACAACCTCGTGTTTATAGCAGAGGCAAAAGGTGAAAAACGTCTCATCGTATGTGCCTTTACACAAGCTGAATCATTTGAAAATGATTTTGCTAAAGCACTGTTAGATCTCGAAAAACAGCAACAGCCCTGTTACTTTAATAGGATGATTTTCTCATCTCAAGATCCCCTAGAGGCTACAGCCGTACAAAAAATGATCTGGCGCTATCAAACGAAGATGCGATCACTTCACATCGAAAAAGTACTTGTACGATATGCAAACGAGGTTATTGAAATTAAAAACATTTTGTGTAGAGAGCTTAATATTTCGAAATCAGCTGCAGACCCATCTAAACAGGTGTCAAAAGCAACTGTAGCCGAGCTAAGGGAACTTCAGATACTCAATAAAGGCGGCGTATGGGCCTATAGGATTCCCCTTCTTATCGAATCGCTTGCACACGAATTTCGAAAGCAGCGCCCATCAACCATCCAAGAAAACTTTGTAGAACTCGATCTTGACCACTCTCAAACGGTTATTCATCCAACTACAGGATCGATTGATTGCAACTTTGGTGAACTGATTCCCGTTGAACGGCAATTTGGTCACAATGAGGCTGGCGTTGTAATAGGCATAAAGACCGATGATTTAGGCATTGGCATACCCATAAAACGAATACTTATTATCGGAGATCTTTCACATTCAAGCCGCGGAGCCATTCGAAATCAGGAATGCATAAGAATCAATGCAGCAATTCGGCTTGCTGCCCGCGAAAAATTACCCATAGACTGGTATACAGCCTCTTATGGAGTACAAATCCACCGAGAACGTGGCGTAGAGGGACTCGATGCTGCTGCATCTACAATACGGGAAATCGTCGTAAACTGCCACCACAAGGGTGTGCAAATCAACTTTATTATCGATGAAGCAAATATTGGCGCTCAGTCATACTGGGATTCCATGGGCGCTATAGTCTATAGCACATCAGGCATCATTATAATGACGCCGAATGGTTGCATGGCACTTACAGGCCCAAAAGCACTTGCAGCGGCACTCTACAGCACGGTTTCGAGTGAACAGATCGGCAAGTACAGCGATGCTCTCTACCCAAATGGCCTGCAAAGCCTTTCTGGACATGAACTTGTTCATGGGCCTAATAGCGATTCTATGATTTTTGCAAAAGATTTAGAACAGGCGAGCCGCTATCTCCTTCTACATCACTACTACGCCTATTTAAAGCCAGAAGAGAAAATAGCATCTAAACGAATATCACTCTATGATGGCGCCTTATCACCTAGTGATCAAGAAGCTCTCCAAAAGGAAATGGACAACTTTTTAAAGGGTCTAAAGCCCGATAGAAGACGTCTACTTGACTACCTAAGAGACTCGAACTCTCCAGCTCCACTTGAATTTTGGGGTGATTCTCGCGGCATACGCAAACAGACCCCAAAAAATGGCGACCTTCCTCAAGAAGCTTCTACAATAGTACAAGAGATGCTTATTGGAGGGCATCCTACACTTGTGATTTTTACACCAACAGGTCCTCTGACACCTGCAGATGCTGACATAATTGCCAGGGCAATATATAAAGCAAGCGGACACCTCCAGGTGCTTATTATCGGAAGCCTCTCTGGTTTTAGCTGCGACCCACTCTCGATGGAAAACCGACAACTACGTGAAGGAGCGCATATAGCTAAAGCTATAGTAGAGCACCAAGGGCCCATTTTAATATGCAATCTAGGAAGCCTAGTAGGAGGCACCTTTGTCGTATTCAATAAGCAGCTCAACAAAGACCTACGCATCTTGGCAATAGAAGGATCTCGCGTTCAGGTGATAGGCGGTAAGTCTGCCGCAAAAGTAGTCTTTCACTCCTCGATATGCAAAAAAGCAGATCAGGACGATAGAATCCGAGACCTCTCAAAAAGCATACTTGAACGCACCGAAAGCCCCACAGAGGCACGTACGAGAATCATCTCAGAAATCGAAGACAAAGAGGGCGTACTCTTTGATCAGTTTCATAATGCAAGACGTGCATTGAAGGTAAAATCCATAGATGAAATTGTTACCTTTAACACCCTAAAAGAAGCGATTATTAAAAACTTTGATGAGTTACGAGTATACTTTGAGAAAACCGCTTAGTAATACAGATATTGATCTTTGGAAAATAGATCTGGTTGCGCATGGATCGAAAGAAGAGGCGCTCTTTTCTCTGCTGAACGAAGACGAAAAAATCCGAGCCCAAAGATTTATAACTCCCCTTCTTAAGTCTCGCTATACAATAGCTCAAGGAATGCTTCGCGTACTACTAGCGCACTATATCAGTATAAAGCCAGAAGCTATTGAATACAGTTTTGGACCATATAAAAAACCCTACCTCAAGTATAACCCAGAAAATTTGCAATTTAACCTCACGCACTCAAACGATATGGCACTTATCGCAATCTCTCAAAGTGACGAAGTGGGGGTAGATATTGAACGAATAAATACAAAAACCCTAGAAAAAGGGCTAGAACAGAGCATCTTTTCAGAAGATGAATATTCCCAATTTTACAAAACATCGCCAGAAAAACGTCCAGAAGCATTTTTTGCTGCCTGGACTCATAAAGAATCAATCCTAAAGCTTATCGGAACAGGCCTCTATAAAGAACTGAAAACCCTTGAAGTTCCGCTAACACTAGCTGAAGAACCCACCCAAATACAATTTGAAAAGAACAGCTGCTACATACAAAGTTTTTACGTAACCCCTGAGTATATAGGCGCAGTCGCATCGCCAAAGGCGGCTAAGGTAAAATTAAAATCCTTGGAAGATCTCCACCTTTCTGAAGTTTGGCCTTAAGATCGTTGAGAAGCGATTCTGAAAGTAGCTCCCCACGGGCGGAATTGGGAATTTGACGTTCCAGAAGGCTCTTTAAGGACTTTTTAAGTTTATCTAATGAAGAATGAGCCTCAACAAAGCCATAAGGCAGCTTCACAATCTCTCCTAAATCATTCTGGATCAAGTTTTGCAGTGTTTGGAGCGTATGAAGATCCATTCCCATCTTTATGAATTCACGATTTGGCTCAAGTAGCTGAGCCGATGGAAGCTGTAGCAGTTTTCGCACACGTTCATGTAAATACTCTTCTAAAACAATCAACTGATCTGTTTGAGAGGACTCATAGTACTTTTTAAGAACGTCGAGTTTCTTATAGCCAAGTTCATACGCCATCTCATCAAAAAATGGGCTGCTAACACCCGCCAAAACAACAGGCCAGTTCACAAGCGCAGCCACTATTTGAGGCTTTGCTAGGTAAAAAAGGTGATCAAATATCTGTAGACCCTCTTCAAGAGCAAGCATTTTTACGCGGTCAGAGTGTGGCGATTCTATTAAGTGTCGTACTTCCATGGATTTTAAGTCCCATGGCCCCCAGTCTATTGTAAGAGAGGGTAGACCCTGCTTCTGACGGTAATGGGACAGCGCATCAAGAAAGCTGTTGCCGGTTGCATGATTTGCCTTTCCAAGGGGCGAAAAGTTTGCAAGAGCTGATGCAAAAAGTATAAAATGATCCAGCTTTAATTTAGCAGTACGTTTATGTAAAATCCAGCCTAGAGCCACTTTAAGACGATGCACAGAACGAAAACGGTCCCAATTCATATGCACAAGAAGGTCATTATCAACAACACCTGCCGCATGCACAACACCCTGCAGGGGAGGCATCTTGGCAAGTTTTTCATCAAGAGCAAGATTCACCTCTCTTTCATTATCAAGAGGAGCCTTGCAGTAGCTAATATCAATTCCGAGCTTTTCAAGTTCAGAAATGGTTGCTTTGGCTTGAGCGTTAAGTTCAAGTTCATCAAGTAAAAGAATATGCTTTGCACCATGCGACGCATACCATCTGGCAAGCAATAGTCCAAGAGTCCTTGCTCCTCCAGCAATTAAATAGCTTGCTCTGGGTGAAAAGGAGGGAATGCGCACTGTGTGCAGATGACTACGTACAAGCTTAGGAACCAATCTTTGGCCGTTTCTATAAGCTACAGTAGGTTCATTTAAGCCACCGCGTATTTCGTCTATAAGATCTTCAACAGTCCCGGATACTACGCTACACTGAAACTTTGGATATTCTTCTCGTATAATTTTACAAAGTGCATTGAGGGGCCAGTCTACGAGGCATTTTTCCGAGCCATCTATCGAAATACTTTCTGTTGCTACGTAAAGCTTGGGTGAAAATTCGCTCTTTAAAGATGCCATTTTATTGACTATCTCGACAAGAGGTTGAATTGCTGCCTTATGCTGCTCTTCAAGCTCTCCCTTCAGGTTAATCGCTTTTAAATAGACAACAGCGCCTGCACAAGAAAGGTCATCAGTCAGCTGCTGCCCCATTTCGTGCAAAAACTCTTTAAGAGACTGTGTATAGCTCTCATCTTTCTCCGAAATAAGTAGCCAAGGTCGCTGAGAGGTAAGGGGTCTATAGTCTGGCTTCCGAGTGCTCTCCCATACGGTTTCATAAAGCCACTCTTTGTAAGGCTGAAGCTTTACAGCTATGATATGATCGATAATACGCGCAGGCGTTGGATAGAGCATAAATACGTTTGAAGGGAAATCAATCCGAAATTCATCGCTTAAAAACTTTCTAAGTTCAAGCTGCTGTAAATCATCAAAGCCTAGTTCTTCAACTGTCTTATCCTTGTCGTAGTGTACGTTAAAACCCTTTATGATTTTTTCAACACTTTCTCTAATACTATCAGGACTGAATTCACGCTCATAGGAAAGCACGTTCTGCAGCTTTACAGCATGTTGAATAACCCTTGAGCCCTTTGTATAGACAACAAGCACGCCATAGCCCAAATTTTTCGTATCGTTTGGTTTATAGTCCGGAATGCATTTTATTATCTCTGCACCATGTTTTACATGGAGCTTTGTTGCAAGATCGGCACTTCCCTTTTCATGTTTCAGCTCTTCAACATACAATTCCACACTGAGAACATCTTTTCCGGGATAATTTTCGCAGCTCAAAATCGCATGAACTTCCGTAACGCCTGTCGTGCAAAATGCCTGCTGGAGAAAAAACTCTAAAAACTCCTCTTCATACTCCCATTTGCATACAAGAGATTCTATTTTTACAACTTCGTTTTGACGAGTAAACTGCAAAACCCCTTCGCTTTTACCATCTTTTTCAAGTACGAATACCCCCTCACCTTCAGTTCTTACGGTATAGGGCCTTTTTTCAAAATGGTTTAAGGCTTTATCTCCATAGCAAAAACTAAAGCCTATTCGGGGAAAATAGCCCCTCTCTGCGTACGAAAGAAGCGACTCACAACCATAACGAATAATTCCGTGATGCGCCTCAGGTATGAGAGCGGGGTCATTAGAAAAGTCAAGAAAAAGTGCAAGTCTTGATCCATCTATTCCTTGCTTTTCCAGATCTGAGATACTCTCTACAAAGAGGTGTGGTAAACCCACCAGCTCTTTTTGCATGATTTCTCGTTTTGATTGATCTGAAACAACAGCAACAACTTTTAAGGGATAGCTATCAATATGCCTTCCACGCAGGGTATTTCCCCTAATGAAGGCATATACCTTTCGAAGACGTAATCCATCAGCAGGATCAACCTCTACTATATAGCGCGGCTGCCTTGCAAGCGCCTCATCTTGAAAAACCGCCTCCAGAATAGATTCAAGATCAGCAGGTATCATCTATTATCAGCCTTAAATGTAAAGGTTTGCCCTTTATGGATAAAGCAGCAGAAGCCATCCTTTTTTGCATCAGGAAGAGCCCCTGGCTGGTAATGATAGAGGCACATTTTCTTCTTAATCTCGGCGGGCAATCTCACAAGCTCATCATAATGGAGATGGACATTACTTTTTACAGATGCTGTTTCGCAATCTTGAAAGATAATGTCAGCCTTCTCATAGACATCAAGAGGAAAAGAAACCATCGTATCTGTGGTAATAAGCACGCGTATCCCATCAACAACTAGCTCAAGACCATAGCTTGGCATAACGACTTTGTTAGATACTTGATGAATAGTTCGGATTAAATGAAACGGCACTGCCTCCCAGATAAATGTCGCGTCATCTTTTAGTGGATGTACAGTAAAATAGGTGGATAGATCAGCAGGAGTATCCTCTAACGAACAGAGCCCACCGCTTAGGGCATTCCAAAGACCCGCTAAGAGTGACTCGTGACAGTACAAATCAACTTTTTTTGTTTTTTTTGAATAAAACATCGTGGTAAATGCAAGCCATTCAAGCCCACCTATGTGGTCTGCATGTAAATGACTAATATACACAGCATCGATAGAATCGTGATTAAGGCCAAGGTCAAAAAGAGCGTGCCGAGCATCTGATCCACAGTCAATCAAGAGGTTTTTTCCACTTTCAGCGTGAAAAAGCATATTGGATTGGTAGTTACCTCCAACAGTAAACGCAGAGCCTGTGCCTATAAAAGTAAGTTTCATCTTAAGCCCTAAATATAAGATATCCGTTTAATTTGCAATAGCGAGATTAAAGAGACTTGCAAAACTCGAGACCTCGGAA
>JAFEGT010000070.1:1197-9089 GCA_018239765.1 Verrucomicrobiota bacterium | reverse complement strand
GGTAGATCAAGGTTTATCATGCGCTTTTTGATTTCATCGCGTGGGGGAGTGTGGCCGGTAAGAATAAGGCCTGTTGACCAGTCTCGCCTTGCTTGACGCTCTCGTAGGTGCTTACCTATTGTGGCGATGATGATATCTTCACGACATGCAGGCGTGATGATAAGCTGGTTTTTTTTCATCTCCTCAACGTAGGAGTCTAAAGCGCCGGCAACGAGGCGGATTTCTTCAAAGTGTCTAAAGGCATGCTCCTCACCTGAAAGAAAGGGGCTTTTAAAGAGGTTTGAAAAGTCCTTCATGCTAGGTCTTGAGAGGAGAGGGCGAAAGGGCACGCAGCCAATAAGAGGAATCTTCCAGCGCTCAAGTGCCTTCGGAAAGTACTCGAGAATCATCTCTCGTTTGTCGTCGAGCACCTTATTTAAGATAATGCCTTTTACAGCTACGTTGTGGCTTTTGCACATTTCTATATTGAGGGCAAGTTCATCAAAGGCAGAGCCTATGCCGCCTGTTGCAATGATTACAACTTCGATTCCTAAAAGCTTTGCCACGCGTGCGTTGTTAAGGTCAAAAAGTGAGCCGACACCAACGTGTCCTGTGCCCTCTACGAGCATAAAATCATGTATCGACTTGAGCTTTTCCCATGAATGGGTAATCTGCTCTAAAAGGGACTGTTGCCCCACCTTTTCATCGAGAAAATCTCGTGTAAAGCCGGAAGGGCAATGCATGGGACTTAATGTGGTATAGGAAGAGGTGAGTCCAAAGTGGTCTTTAAAGAGAACGGCGTCTTTATCAACTTCTGAGCCATCATCGGTGCGCACAAGCTCTTGGCCAACAGGCTTTAAAAAGCCCACCGAACCATAACGCTTTTTTAATCCTGAAAGTATGCCCAGAGAAAGTGTTGTCTTTCCTACATGCTGGCCGGTTGCTGCTATAAAAACTGCTTTTTTCATGTTCGTCACTATAACACTGTTTTTGCATTTAGATGAATAGCAGATGTTGAGTATAGTGATGCTAAAAACCCTGGAGGCGTTATGTCAGTTAATTTGTGTACAGTATGCAGACTGTCTACTGAGAATGAATCTATAGCTCTTCATGAGGATTGAACGATCGTGCATGAAGCGTGTGTAAAGGTAGCTCAAGACGCCATTAAAGAGGCAAATGCGACTGTGAGAACATGCTGGGGTTGCACTCAGAAGATAACCCTTACAGATCAGGTAACCTGGTCGGACGAAGGCGGATTATGGCACCCTGATTGTCTTAAAAAAGCACATTAGATTAAGAGCCTTTTGCACAATTAGAGGCCTCGGAAAAAACGATGATTTTGAGCTGGTTTGCTCGCCGCGTTAGCGGCTGAAACCGGCCCCCGAGCAAAATACTCAAGTCGAGTAGGGCGAGGGGGCCGGGAGCAAAATGGCTCAAAAGGGCGTTTTTGCTGTGGGCTCTAGTTTTGCAAACGGCTCTAAAAGAGTAGTTTGCATCCTAAGTAGACAAGGGCAGATCCCATAACGCGGTCGATGGCTGTTCGGAAGCCAAAGAGCCGTTTTTGGATCTTTTCGCTCGTAATCACATAGGCCAAAAAGAGAAACCAGGCAAGTGTGCATGTCCAGTTTATAAGCCCATAGGCAAGTTTGACCTCAAACGTTGTTGTGGCTGTGATAAATTGCGAAAAGAGGCTGATAAAAAAGAGTGCGCATTTAGGGTTTAAAACATTTGTAAGGAATCCTTGGATGAAGGCGGCTCTTGGCGAAACTGTTTTTACAGCCTTCTCATAGCTGGTATTTTCTTGGGTAGTACGCGAAAAGAGGCATCTAAAGCCTATGTAGAGCAGATATGCAGCACCCAGCTTTGTTAAAAGCGAATAGAGCGATGGGCTTTCGGCGATGATAAAGCCTATTCCTACAAAAGTGTAGGCAAGGTGGATGATGAGAGCTGCGGCGATTCCGCAGGCGGTCATCATGCCGGCAGTTCTAGAATGAACAAGGCTATTTCGAAGCACTATAAAAAAATCAGGCCCAGGGCTTATTGCAGCAAGCAATGAGACTATCGCGACTGTAAGCATTTACTGCCTCCTATAAAAGCAGCTGTCAAGAGGGCACTTTTCAAAGCTCTCTGGAAGCGATTTTTTATCGACACGTACAAAATTGTTCTTCTCGTAGAAACGATGTGCCTGTTTTGCCGCGTCTACCGCACCAAGCCAAAGATGTGCAAAATTGTGCTTTTCTTGGGCTTCAAGAAGGGTGTTCATGAGCGATTCAGCAACGCCTTTACCCCTATAGCGTTTATCTACAAAAAGCTTTTTTACCTCGCCGTTTGCCTCATCGAGCTTTTTAAGGCCAATGCAGCCGATTATCTGGCCTTTGTCATCTACAGCATACCAAAAATTGTAGGAGTTGTTGTAGTAAAATTCCTTTTCCGCGCGCAAGATTGAGGCATTGAGCTCTTTTGTAACAGCAACGTGAAGGTCGTCTCGCTGGATCTGTTCTACCATGGCTACAATCTGGGCTCTTAGAGTTCTTGATGAAGAGAGTGTGCGTATTTTCCACTTTTTAATTCTGGCTGCTTCTAGTGCTTCGGCGTACTTCTGGATCGCTAATACAATTTCTTGTTGGTCACTGTCGTTGAGTTCATCAAAGGCGCCTTCGATTTTCTGTTTAGAAAAGCTGTCGATCGCCTCAAGCTCTTGCACGCCAGTAGGGGTGAGTACAAGCGATTTTTCACGCTTATCAAAAGACTCCTGAACCGTTACAAGGCCGTTTTGTATAAGTTTTTGCACCAGGCGTGTAGCCTGTGAAGGGGATTGGAGCAAGAGCTCTTTAAGTTCGGAAATGGTAATACCGGGCTTTTGGCCAATTTCTACAATGGCATGGCAATGCTCTGCGGTAGGTCCTTTAAGGCTTTTATCAAGTTGGATAATGCCAAGTTCTCTAACAAGCTTTCGCGATGCCTGGCGTAATGCGGCGATTCTGTCCATAAAATGCTCCTGTTATGGCTCTATTATAACGAAAATGCTTGCATTATGCAACTAAAAAGATCGGAGCTGTCGTAGGGTATTGATCTAATTGACCAGGTTTGCAAGGACTGTGAGAGCGATTATCTGTTCTTCTGGGTCTCGAAATGATAGTGCTGCGTCTTGAGCTTTAATACTATTTTGTTTTGCTAAAAACCTAAATAAATTCAATTTGCTTAAAAAATCAGCAGACCCTGTTACCCACTGGATTGCTAGGGTTTTATCACTGGCTGCCTTTACCCTATAAATTTTATCCTCTGCACAACGTCGTTGAAATGACCCTTCGCTTATGAGTGCTGCCGTTTTTTTCGCACCTTCGATATCAAATGCAGATTGTTCCTCAACGATCGTTGTCAACGCTTCATCACGGGCCACCAAATCATCAATTGTTTTAGCAACTTCTATGCTTTTGCTAAAATCATGAGGCATATCCTGTATAGCGACAAATAATTCTACCTGATATCTTAACAATGGGTTTTCGATTTGTTCTATTTGTGCATACGCATCTGGATTTTTTTCTGCTAATTCAGCTCGCAAGATTAAGAGTTGTGCACGCAAACGGTTCTGAGGGTCAATAATAGTATCCAAGAGCTCTTTGGCTCCTACAATGTCCGTTTTGGCTTTTTCTTCAATTAACTCTTCTAGTTTTGACTGTTGCATTAACGCTCGAAACGTTTGCGCTATTGCTTGCGCCTTAACAAAGTTTTGCTCCCTGTAAAGAGCAACGTGAAAAAGAGCTTCTTCCTTTAATAGTTGATCCCTTGGATCAATGGCTTCGGCTGTAACAAGAGCCGCCGGTATATCGTAAAACGCTTCGATCTTAAGCAACTCGCAAAGCAACATACTTTGCCCGAGGCTCTCCATCCGTTGCCCAATTTCCTTTGCTTTGCTAATTATCTTTTTTGTTAATTCGAGGTCATGCCTAACAGCTACGTTCAAAATACTTTTGAAGCATCTCATAACTGCCGCTTGCTTTGTAGATGATGATAAGGGCGCGCCTAAAACAATTTTATATGCTGTGTGAATATATCGACTGACAGCAACTCTGGGCATGGTGTGAGTATTATTCTTAATAAACCAATTCCATGTTTTACTAACCAGTTGCATGTTAGCTACGTCTTTCGGGGGTAGATAAGACAAAATAGCGTCAGCCACTTCTAAAGCGATAGCGGGCGCCTTATCACTAAAAAACAGAGGATCAGCATGAGCAGCCGGTTCAATACGAGCAGCTGGTTCAATTTTAGGATGCTGATACAGGATTTCTTTCCCATAACCAGTAACGACAGTAACTAACGTTTGTATATCATCTGCTACATCAATGTCTTTTATCTGCTCAAAAGCGGTGATGCGTTTCTGGGTGATAATTGTACTGCTATAAAAAGCAGTAACTCCAAAAACTGAAGCTATATTTCCCAGTGTGATTCGTAGTATTCTATCAAAAAAATTCAGCCTAACAGATGAAACGCGACCAGTTTTATCATCTAAATGTAAAAAATCTCGATTCCAACTTAATCGATGCCCACGTTCAAAATGTAAGATACAATTCATTTTCACACCTTATTTCGTAAAATTATACTGTATCAATATAGCTTTTGCTACTAAATTAAAATAAATATAAGTTTACCGTAAAAAGCGCGTAAAGTTCTCGAACAAGCTTTCGCGATGCGTGGCGTAATGCGGCGATTCTGTCCATAAAATGTTCCTGTTATGGCTCTATTATAACGAAAATGCTTGCATTATGCAATCAGAATCATTAAAATAGTTGAAAAAAGGAGTTGTTTTATGGTGTATGTGAAAGGCGCAGGAAGAGACGAAAAAGGTTTTTATATCATACTTGACGAAACCCCATTCTACCCTCAAGGTGGAGGTCAACCCTATGACACCGGCACAATCGATGATATAGCAGTTGAGGCAGTCCGCTGGTCAGAAGATACCATTCGTCACTATGTATCTGTAGATCCATCTCTCCTCGTAGACAAGAGTGTATGCTGTAAAATTGACGAAGCAAGGCGACACCAAAATAGCCGCTGCCATACAGCAGGGCATCTTCTTGGCCATATTGTAGAGGCTTTCTATCCTGAGCTAAAGGCAGTCAAGGGTCACCACTACCCCGATGGTTCCTATGTTGAGTTTAGTGGCTCGATACCTGTTGATCTTGATCGAATCAATCAAGAGCTAATGCGGGTAATTGGTTTAGATTGTGCTGTGCACTCTTGGGCTGAATCTACAAAGAAGTTTGTGCAAATTGGCAGCTACAATGCCTGGCCTTGCGGCGGCACTCACGTTAAGAGCCTTCTCGAACTTGGCCAAGTAGTTGCAACCAAGCAAAAGCATAGTTGTAATTTGGTTCGAATAAATTATAATTTGCTTTTGTAATATGTTAATGTGTGCTACAATTGCTTATTATGATTCCTTTAATTAGTAACACAGATAGTATCTCGTTTCAAGAGCCTAAGCCTATTGTTTTGAAAGATCCAAAAAAGGCAGTCTTTACGCTTCAGCATGTACACGTTAATACAGAAGCTGGAAAAAAGAGTGCATTAGTTAAAACTGTGCGCGAAGTGTTGAACGTTTGGCGTGATGTTATGGCAGCACGCTTTAAAACCACTGGTGACGACGCTGATCTTAAAGTTGCTGCAAGTTACGAAAGCCTTATCGATTCTCTTGATGGCGAAGCGGCAGAACTTTTGAAAAAGTCAGGTAATAAAGGCCGCCATATCATGATTCTTTCCGATAACGGCGGTCATATTCAGGCTGTAGCTACACTAAAAGAGCGTACAGAAAAAATTGGCGTAGACACGCTACTTTCTGCACCTTGGAATGTCCCTATGAAAAGCGAAGTTCATCCTGACCATAAAAAACTTAAGGTTTCAGGCGCCGGTACTACGATGATACGACAGGTGTATGAACTTGCAAAGCTAAAAGAAAAGTCAAAAATTGAGATGAGACCGATAGATACCGCTCGCTCTTTTTATGTGAATACGCTTAAAATGAGTGGCGAAGATGGGGATGCAGCTGTGTACTTTATGGTTACAGAAGAGTGTCCTGAGACATTCAATGTTCCCTCCGGAAATTTGTTAGAGAGGCCACAATGATCTATACAGTCGGTCACGATTCGCCCCCAAGATACCTGATACAAGGTGCTAAAGAGGAAAATGAAGAGGAGATCGACTTTAAGGCCATGAGGGAGTTAAGAACCCAAAAGTTGGCAGATGCGATCAAGAGTGCTCCTTCTGAATACACCTTTGAACTTGAAATACGCTTTACGAATGTGTACAAACTTCCAGAGGTTCGCATTCAAACGTTAAAGGCCTCTTCCTTTCAGGTGTTGGAAGATAAAATTATCTCTGTTTTCAATGCCACCGCTAAAAATCCCGTCTATTTTTCATATAATCATCAGGCATACTATTCTAAATGCTCACTCTTTGTAACTGGGCCTTTTACCAATAACGTAAGAGCGCGTCTGAGCCATTCTGCTCAGTACGTTGAGACTGCTGATCCATCTTACACAATATCCTCACTTGATCTTATGCTGCGAGCAAGCCTTCAGTTGCCTTCTGAAGAGGCTCTTAGAGCTTTGAAGCCACCTGCAGCAAGAAGGCTGATTTTTTCTGATGCTCCCCGAGCAGTAGATGCCTATAAGAGCGGAAATGAGGTCAAATTGGGTGCTATTTTACAAGTCGAAACCGTTCAAATAGAAATTCCTCTTCAATGAATAAACAGTATAAGCAAGATTTTATCAAGGCAGGAGCCTTGGCCGGCCAGGTGCGCGCATATGGCAAATCCCTCATAGTCCCTGGTGCATCCTACAACGATGTTATGGGCAAAATTAAGGACAAAATCAGAGAGGTTGGGGCAAAGCCTGCCTTTCCTCCACAGATTGCCCTCAATGATGTGGCAGCGCACTTTTTACCAAATCCAGGGCAGGATATCACCTTTACAGATCAGGTGGTTAAGCTCGATATTGGTGTAAGCTATAATGGGGCAATTGGTGACTGTGCTGTTACCATTGACCTCTCAGGCAAGTTTGGATCACTTATAGAGGCTGCAGAAGCGGCCCTCCTTGCTGCAGAAAAGAGCATACAGGTGGGTTTGCCTATTCGCAATATCGGTAAAACGATTGAACAGACCATCACATCTTTTGGCTTTAAACCTGTAAAAAATCTCTCAGGGCATGGTTTAGGCCAGTATCAGATTCACACAGAACCGCACATTCCAAACTACGATGATCATTCTAAAGGCCTTATACGACCTGGAATGACCTTTGCTATCGAGCCCTTTGCAACCAATGGGCGAGGCTCCATCGTAGAAGCAGGGGAGGCGACTATCTTCTCGTTTATGAGGCGAAAACCCATTACAGACGATATCACTCGAGCCCTCATTGCCAAAATTAAAGAGTTTCAGGGCTTACCCTTTGCCATACATGATATGTTGGATGACACTCTGACAGGAGAGCAGGTGTATCGAGGTCTTAAGGAGCTTGTAAAATCTGGCGCTATTAATGGTTATGGGCCGCTTGTAGAGCAGAAAGGCTCACGAGTTGCTCAGGCAGAAAATTCTGTTCTTGTCGATGAAGATGGTAAAGTATTTATTACTACTAGAATTTAAACCATCAACCTGAGATACTATTTTGAGCCGGGGAACTTGTGAAATGTTTCGGCTCGAACCAGGTCAGAATCGGAAGATAGCAGCCTTAAGAGCATTAGAGCATGTCATGAATCATCTCCGGCATTTTCTTCACACACCTCCACTACAAATTTCTTAATCTTGAGAGCCTCTTGCAAAACTCATCCCTTGCCCCTGCCCTTGCCCATGCCCTTGCCCCATAATTTAAATTATTCCACTAAAGCCCCCTTGAGTGCGACATTATAACGCCCCTAAAAGGGGC
>JAFEGT010000070.1:0-1165 GCA_018239765.1 Verrucomicrobiota bacterium | reverse complement strand
GGGCAAGGGCAAGGGCAAGGGCAACGGCAGGGGATGAGTTTTGCAAGAGGCCCTTAAGATCACGGTCAAGATTAAGAACCGTCACCCCCTCTTAAGAATATCCTCAAGTCGGAGATCCTTGTTAGCCTTCTGCAGAGGGAGATCTATAAAAAGACGCATCCAGATTTCAAGGATCAAAATTGCATAAAGCCCCTGAATATACTTTTCGGGAGTTTTAAGTGCTTTTTTGAGCCATGACGATGAAATAAGACCGGTCTCTACTAGCGTGCCTCTTGTTAATCCCAAAAGCCATGGCCTCAGCTCTTTTGAGAGAAGAATATCAAAGTTTGTTTGTGGTCCATTTTTCCAGAGCGACACCTCTTCTGGCACATCTCGATTTTGTTTCCAGTATTTAGGAAAGGCCGAAATTAAGTCAGGACTTGCCCAAATTTCAGGGGCGATAGATGAAAAAAACTGCAGTAGGTGATAGTCCAAAAAGGGGCTTTGGCTTTTTATACCATGACTTTGGGCGATTCGTAGTCTGCTTTCTGATATCCCATCTGAAATGCGGCTCTTTATTGTCAGGTAAAAAAAGCTCGCATCGAGCTTGGCTATGCGGTTGAGGTTATAAAATTGATGTATAAAGAGATCGAGGTCAAAATAGCTCGAAAGCTCTCCGGCAGCCTCTCGGAACTCTTTTTGAGAGAAAAGTAAGTTGTTTTCTAAAAATGCAATCTGTGGCGTTGCCTCCTGCATTCGCCGCATGGCATCAAGTTGCACTCGCGGAAAAAGTCTAAAGGCAATTTTTGACCAAAACGAAGGCTCAAAATTTCGTTTTACTAAATAGTGGCTCTGAAAAAGCTCGAGAGCCTCTTTTGAATAGTCATAAAACTCAGCTTCAAAGCCTGTGTCAAAATAGCATGCGAGGCTCTGCTGTTTGCATGCCTCAACAAATTTCCAGCTTTCAAGCCAGCAGTTGGTAGCATTTGGCATCTCAAGCGACCAAACCATTGGGATCAGATTTTTTAAAAAATCATCAGCTGTTGGGGCTACATCAATCAGCTGACCCTGTTTTGAATGAGAATCCCAAATCATATAGGAGCCTATCGTGCCTGACTGGCAGCCGATTTTTTTGGGATCTCTTCTTTCGATTGCGTTTTTAATCTGCCGTTCAAGTTCGCAGTAA
>JAFEGT010000006.1 GCA_018239765.1 Verrucomicrobiota bacterium | reverse complement strand
TATGGCAATTTCGAAGCTGACAATTTTTCAGACCTTCGCCTCATTGACTACACCACAATAGGCATGAACAACAGCGTGGACCAGCATAATGTAATCTGGCAAGCAACAGAGGGCATTCGCCCATCTATCGGCACCCAGGGTCTTGCCTATGACCCCAACAGCGGCAGACTCTATGCCTTAAGCGAAACAGAGAGCAACCCGCAAACGATTGCGGATTCTTCTGCTGAAGCCTCTAAACATTACAATAAGGGACAACTCAACCTACGTTGGAGTACAGACTTTGGCCAAACCTGGTCTGAAGTTATACCGATACGTGACTGTGAAATTGGCCAAACTGGCGACTGCAGTTTGACTGTAGATCCAAAGACTGGCAACATTGCAGCGGGTTGGTACGACCCTCGCGACGACGCCAAAGACCAACAAAAAATCAGATGGTACTCAACCGTACTTTTTAAGCCTTAAAACAAAAAGGGCCTAAGCAGAGCTTAGGCCCTTTTTGTTACCTATTTGGACATTTCAGGCGAAGCAATGTGGAGTGACTCGATTTATCGAGTCTTTTTTACCGGTCGATTTATCGGCCGGGCACATACAAAAGGCTGATAAATCAGCCTTACGAAAGACCCACTGAAGTGGGTCACTCCAAAAACCCTTCGGGCTGTAAATACCCAAACTCAAGAAAAAGGGCCTAAGCAGAGCTTAGGCCCACAAAACAAAAGGCATATATGAAAAAAGATTATTCGCTTTTATAAATCGTACGTGCCGTCCCCAACAAGTACAGGTCCCTTTTTCCTATTTTGCACTAGATAAATAACCCCGATTGCAAAAGGAACAGCGGCAACAGTAAGCCAATATGCAACATTCTGAGCTGAAAGTGCGTACACCGCATCTTTGCATAAAGAGCTCACTTCAGTAAGATTATGAATTATTTCAGGACATAATCTACCAACTTTTTCACTCGTGTTTTGTGCACTAGCCGCTAAACAGCTGGCTGCTACATACCCGCCAACTGCTGCAATAGCCAAGCCTGAAGAACAAACAGTTTTAAATGTGCAACTTGTATTACAACGCACCATAAGTTACATCCTCGGTTAACTTTCCCTATGTCAGATAGTACTATAGAGATGAAAAAGCGGTCAAGAAGAGTCTGTGGAGCTATGCCTAGACCCATTTGTTACGCACTTGACACAACAACAAATATTTGTGCCAAGCAATTTGGAGTGACCCACTTTAGTGAGTCTATTCTCAGGCCGATTCATCGGCGGCACCTAAACAGCGCTATGGTGATGAGGCTGATAAATCAGCCTCACGAAAGACCCACTGAAGTGGGTCACTCCAAAAACCCTTCGGGCTGTAAATACCCAAACTCAAAAAAAAGGCCTAAGCTATGCTTAGGCCCCTTCGTTTGAACATCAAATCAAATTACTTATTAAATGTAATTTTTTTGGGCTGCTCTTTTTTCTTTTTGGAAAATGAGATAATAGCTACACCGTTTTTAAACTCTGCCTTGGGCTCGACAGAATCATCTACATTTTCAGGAACTGCCATCTGATAAAAAAAGCTACGACTAGAACGACGGTAAAACTTTTTATTTTTATCATCTTCTGTCTCTTGCTTTTCGCCGCGCACCATGAGCGTTCCTTTCTCATAGGTAATATCAATTTCACCTTCTGTAAGACCAGGAAGTGAAGCTTCGACTAGGACGTGAGTGGCATCTTCTGAAATCTGTAATCCAGAAGGGTTTGAAAGCCAGTTCATATCTCCAAGTTCGTCCATAAGTGCGCGTGGGGAAAACCATCTTTGGGGCATTCTCTGTTCCATAAAAACCTCCTAAATTTTTTTAATGTGATGCATTTTCGCATCTACCTACTATTATACGGATTAAAAATTAGCAGTCAAGACATTTGAGTGCTAATTTAGGGGCAAAAAATAAGGGGCTTTTTATAAGCCCCTTATAATGTGTGTTTTATGTAGCTAGGTTTTATGTAGCTAGCGTTGGCTTACCAAAGATGCGGTTAAGCAACCAGCTCTTTTGAGATGGCGCCCAGCTGCGATCTGGATGGTGTAAAAAGATAACGGTAAGCACCGATGCGCCCATAATGCCTGCAAGAAGCAAAAATGCGCCTTGGTAGTTGCCGGTCTGGTCAATGAGCCAGCCAGTAAGCACTGGAGCAATAATGCCAGCAAGCGACAGGCAGCTCGAAGTAATACCCTGCGATGAACCAGCACGCTCTTTTGCGATGTCGATGTTTACGCTAAAGAAAGCAGGCTGAGACATAAGGCCAAAGCCAAGACCTAAGCTTAAGCAGAAAATTGACATGCCAAGCGTTGTGGTGTAGCTCAGCATCACAAAGAAGAAGGCAGCAAGTGCCTGCGATACCCAGATAAGGTGTGAACGCGCAATTCGTCCGCTACCTGTCTTTTTATACAGAGAATCGGAAATAACGCCACCCATCTTTAAGAAAACAGCCCCTACAAGCCATGGAATAGTCAAATACCAGCCCACGCTCTTCAGGTTAAGGTTATGCTCGTGTAAGAAATAGCCAGGAAGCCAGAGCGTTGCAAAAAAGAGCATGTAGCCAAAGGCAAAGTAGGCAATGTTATTGGCAATAAGTGCTGGGTGAGTCAAGATAAAGCGCCAGTCAATTGGTATATCCTTATCTGACTGCACTTTTGCAAGACTATCAGCGATATACTTCTTTTCTTCGTCGTTAACTCTTTTGCAGTCTTGGGGACGGTCTGTAAAGAGCCAGTACCAAACGCCTGCCCAGAGAATGCCGACAATGCTGATGATAAAAAACATCGCTCTCCAGCCAAAGTTTGCAACGAGGTATGATGTAATAGGCGCACCTATACATGATGAGAGCGGGATTGCAACAAGACCAAGTGACAAGGCTCGAGCACGTTCATTAAGAGTAAGCCAGTTGCTGATCGAACTTGACATAGCCGGAAAGTGTGGACCCTCCGTAACACCAAGCATAAAACGAATCCAGATAAAGCTCCAAAATCCGCCAGCAAACCCTAAAAAGGCCACGCAAAGTGACCAGGTAACTGCCGCAAGAGGCCAAACGATACGAGCACCCCAAACGTCAACAAGCCAGCCGCCAAAGGCGGTAAGAAGGACATAGCCCACTCCAAAGGCCGAAAGGATCAGCCCAAACTGCGTGTCAGTAAAGCCGAATTCTTTTTTTAAAGGTTCAATAACGAAAGAAATTGCAGATCGGTCGATAAAGTTAACTAATGTAATAAAGAATATGAGACTGGTTACAACCCAACGGTAATTTGTTCGTGCTTTTTGATTCATCTACTAGCAGGCTCCCTTTGTGGTTTAAGGTAACCATATTAGCAGAAAAATTGAAAAAATTCAAGAGCCTTTTGCAAGCGGTGCAAAAGGCTCTACAGCGTTAATGATGGCCATGTCCGCCATGGTGTCCACCACCGTCGTGATGGCGCCCTCCACCATCATGATGATGTCCCCCGCCATCGCCATGCCACCAGCCCTCTCCCCTGTCACGATCACCGTGATGGTGATAGTGGCCGTGACCCGCCATTACAGGAGCCATCCACAGGCTTAAGAGGAGACCTGTGAGCAACAACCATTTGTTTTTCATAGTAGTAACCTCCATTGTCCCTGGACTTATTTTAAAATAATGTCTATATTATTTCAAGGGAAAGGACTTAAGATAAAGGACCCAAGGGACATAAGGGACTTTAAACTTCGTCCTTTTGGGACTTTTTGTCCTTTCATTTTGTAGGTTTTTAAGCTATCATTTGCCTCTAAGCCTGTGGGGACTTTATGAATTTACGCATACTTTTACTTTGCCTGTTTGTCTTTAGCTCTATGGAGGCAGCCTACGTCTTTAAAAATGGCCGTCTTATCGATTCAAAAGACATCGCCACACTGCCTGTAGAAGACCATTATAACTTGGGCGTCCAGGCTCTTAACAAAAAAGATTGGGATGAAGCTGTTCACCAATTTCGCGTTGTTACCATAAACTTTCCCCAAACATCCTGGGGTAAAGAGAGCTTTTACTTTTTGGGAGTAGCCTACTTTCATGCCGACGATAAAGATATGGCAAACCAAAACTTCTCCTCCTATTTAGAAGAAAATGGCCACCCTACCTACTTTGAAGAGACTTTTCAGTACAAGCTCGCAATTGCCGATGCCTTTAAAAAAGGGGCAAAGCGCCACCTTCTTGGCTACGAAAAGCTGCCAGCATGGATGCCAGATACCGACCTTGCCCTTACTATTTACGATGAAGTGATCAACAGCCTGCCGCACAACGAACTTGCCGCAAAAGCCCTTCTTGCAAAGGGCGACCTTTTGAGAACACGCGAAGAATTTCGCGCAAGCATCGACGCCTACAACCAGGTGATTAGAAAATTTCCACGTAGCGAATCCGCAGCACAAGCATACTCACTCATCAGCCGCGTCTACCTTCAGCAGGCAGAAATTGATGTACATAACCCGGACATTATCCCCCTCGCCCAGATCAATATAAAACGATTTGCTCAGGACTTTCCAAGGGATGAAAAAATTCAAAAGGCAGAAGATAACCTCCATGAGATGAAGGAGATCTTTGCCAATGCCCTGTACGAAACAGGCCAGTTTTATGAGCGCAAAAAACAGCCAAAGGCATCTGTACTTTACTACCACACCGCAATAAACCAATTTCCTGATACAAAAATTGCCTCAAGCTGCAAAGAACGCCTCGATGCACTGCAACCCTATGTAGAAGAGATTCAGCTTAAATAATGTATATTGCCATACTGCTACTCTTTTTAACGACATCATGCGGCTGGCATGTGGCAAATTCTGAGCGCCACAACAGCACCATCTCTGTCCCCTATGCCTATGGCGATGGCGACGGCCTTCTTACCTCAGAAATCATAGCTCAGGTACAGAAAGAGACAGGTTTTGACTATGTACAAGGTAGCGGCGAATATACGCTTAAAGTAACACTTCTTGATTCAAAAAGCGAAAATATTGGCTTTCGCTACGATCCTCACAAGTTAAAAAGCGGCAAAAAAAAGCTTATACCTGACGAGGTGCGTAAACGCCTTCTTGCAAAGGTGAGCCTTATACATACAGCATCTGGTAAAGAAGTACTTGGCCCTGCCTACATAATGGGCACATGCGAGTTTGACCATCGCTACTATAACCTCAGCCACAATATCAACCGCTTTTCTCTTGGTCAGCTTACCGATATCGACACGAGCTACGATGTGGTGGACGTTCCACTTCATCGCGATCTTGCCCAACAAATAGCCCAATGGTTGGAAAACAGCTATGACAAAACTCTTTGAAGAGACAGAAACCTACTACGCCTCGCGTGAATTTAAAAAAGATGCTTCTATTTTCGCGGCAGACCTCTACCTTGACGCCAAATTTGGCCGTGAAAAGTTCTGGGCAAAGCAAGCTAAACACTTAGACTGGATAAAGCCCTGGCACACTATCCTTGAGTGGACTCCACCAGATGCAAAGTGGTTTGTGGGCGGCACGCTTAATGCCTGCTACAACTGCGTAGATCGCCATATAACAGGCGAAACACGAAACAAGGCAGCCATTATCTGGGAAGGTGAACGCGGCGATACAAGAACACTCACCTACTGGGATCTCTATCGCGAAGTGTCAAAGTTTGCCAATGTGCTAAAATCACGTGGCATCAAAAAGGGCGATACTGTTGCCATCTATATGCCTATGATTCCAGAGGCTATTATTAGCATGCTTGCCTGCTGCAGAATCGGTGCTATCCACACAGTCGTTTTTGGCGGTTTTTCGGCAGATGCACTCAATGATCGCGTCCAAGATTCCGGCGCAAAACTCGTTATTACAGCTGATGGCGGCTTTCGTAAGGGCAACCTCATACGTCTTAAAGATCACTGCAGCCATCCATCCATCGTCGTAAAGCATGCTGGATGTGATGTAGAGATGGTTGAGGGTAAAGACTTGTGGTATCATGAGCTGATGCAGAATGCATCCTCTGACTGCCCAGTAGAAGAGATGGATGCAGAAGATAGACTCTTTATTCTCTATACATCAGGCACAACAGGTAAACCAAAAGGCATTGTCCACACCACTGGCGGCTATATGGTGGGTGCAAACAGAACCACTGCATGGGTCTTTGATCTAAAACCTTCTGATATTTACTGGTGCACAGCTGATGTAGGCTGGATTACTGGCCACACCTATGTTGTATATGGCCCGCTCTCAAACGGCGCAACGCAGCTTATCTATGAAGGATCGCCAGACTATCCGCAAAAAGACCGCTTTTGGAAGCTTATTGAAAAGTATGGAGTAACGATTCTCTATACTGCGCCTACCGCAATTAGAACCTTTATGAAGTGGGGTACTGAGTGGCCTGCTGGGTGCAATTTAAGCTCCCTTCGCCTTTTAGGATCTGTGGGTGAACCGATAAATCCTGAAGCATGGCTCTGGTATTACACTCATATTGGCCAAAAGAAATGCCCTATCGTAGATACCTGGTGGCAGACAGAAACGGGTTCTATAATGATAGCACCGCTTCCTGCACACACTCCCCTTAAGCCTGGTAGTGCAACCTTTACGTTGCCCGGCATTGAAGCTGACATTATCGACAACGTACTTGCGATTACATCGCCGTGGCCATCGATGCTACGGGGCATCCACAATGATCCAGAGCGCTTCTACAGCACCTACTGGCAAAAGTGGGATGGCAAATACTACTACACCTCAGATGGTGCTAAACGCGATGCTGACGGCTATTTCTGGCTTATGGGCCGTGTGGATGATGTGATGAACATCTCTGGCCACAGAATAGGCACTATGGAGGTAGAAAGCGCCCTTGTAGACTATCCACAGATCGCTGAAGCGGCTGTGATTGGCGTGGAACATGCCATTAAAGGCCAAGGCATCTGGGCTTTTGTACTCTTAAAAGATGGCGTTCAAGTTACAGACGATCTTGAAGCTACTGTCAAGCAGCACGTTTGTGCCAAAATAGGCGCCATAGCACGCCCTGAGCGCATTATCTTCACAAGAGACCTGCCAAAAACCCGCAGCGGCAAGATTATGCGCCGCCTTCTTCGCGACATAGCCGAAGGTAGAGTCCTTGGCGACCTCACAACCCTCGCAGACTCAAGCATCATCCAAGAGCTTAAGTCTCAATATGATGACTAATTTTCACTCTCGAAGAGAGTGATGTAGCATAGCCCAGGTCACCGACCAAAGGGAGGTGCTCTAGGGAATAGGCTCTTCCAAGATAGCACGCCCGAAGGGTGTGCTCTATTTTATACCTCATATTTTCCCAGGGCACCTAAAGGTGACCTGGGCTACATTTCATCACTCTCTTCGAGAGTGAAAACTCTCCCTCGCAACAGCTTATTTTTCGGTAAAGTGATTTTACTGCTTGACTTATTACAAACAAAAAATTTAAAGGGAGGGAACAGAGAGCCTCTTGCAAAACGGGAGCCCTCGGAAATAACGTAATAAGGAATTCGCTACACATGGATAAAATTGCCGAGCTAGACTCATCTTATGAACAATTCATCAACAGGCTCCCAGAGCTTGTTCCTGATGGCATTCTCCATGTTGATCTGCAGCTATTACAAAAGCTCGGTCTTTTACACGAAGAGACCGATATCGACAATAGCTCAAGCCTCACCCGCTTTTTTCACGTCGTAGAATCAAAAGACAAGATCACTCTCTTTAACGACCAGTTTGTCATCTGGATCGTACCAGAAAAGATTAATAGCGAACCACATACGCTTATTCTTGTAGCACTCAACATACCGCCAAAGCCAAAATTGGAAATGGCCTTTTCTATGTCGGGCATCTACAATACATCAAGACTTGTGCTCCGAGTTCTCGAGAAGTTCTTAGCAGAAATTCAAGAAAATGAAGATCTGCTCTCAAACCTTCTCGAAAACCCAGACTAGGGTTACTGAACAGGACGCTGTCTTGTTACTTTTTTGTTACCCTTATTGTTGTTACAGCCATGCTTGCCACCGCAGCCACCTGCTGCTGGTTGTACAACGAGCTCGTTAGCAACAACTTGCGCTTGACCTACTACTGCTGCAGCACAGATGCCGAGCAAAACAGATTTACGAACATTCTTCTTCATAAACATCTCCATAAATTTAAATAATGTTTTACAGGTGAGCCTCAATGGCTCACCCTCTCGCTTTCTTAATACGAAACCGAATTTGTAAATATACCGGGCAGTGGTCCCATTTCACGTGGAGCCCCTAATGGTCTTGGTACACCCAATAGTTCAGCAAGCGTTAACGGAAGCTGATTAATATATACAGGTTCAACAATCGTCTTATTCTCAAGTTGACCCGGTTGGTATAAAACTAAAGGCACGTGATAGCTCCACATTGACGGACTATTTCCTTGATTTACAGGAAATGTCGATGACAATGGCTGCATAGTGTATTTGAGCTGACCGCTTCTTATAGGAAACATTTCTAGCTTCAAAAACTTATCCTCTTCATCAAACTGAAAATCACTGTTTACCAGCTCAGCTTGCGTGTACACACTCTTTATGAATGGGACAGTAAGCGCTGCATTTTTAGCGATTTGTAAAATACTGGCCTGATCTGCAGGACTTTGAGTAAAGAACCCTGCTGTAAACCAAATGTCTGAATTTTGAAAGAAATTGCCAGTAACAGAAACTGGATTAAGCCCAGGATAAGATCCTGTACTTATTGTTGTTGCAGCTACTGTTTGTGATTGATTCACATAATATGTTCCAGTACCTCCTGTTCCAGTTTTAAAACCTGTAACCACGGTTCCAGGCGCAACACCTACACCAGAAATACTCTGCCCAACTGCTACACTACCTGTAATAATTGCACTGACAGTCATAGTTGTGCCGCTAATACTTGCAG
The DNA here is from genome assembly GCA_018239765.1 of Verrucomicrobiota bacterium. Taxonomy (GTDB): domain Bacteria; phylum Chlamydiota; class Chlamydiia; order Chlamydiales; family FEN-1388; genus SZAS-7. The sequence continues at coordinate 14,558 of JAFEGT010000006.1, read as the reverse complement.
TATAGGATGATGCAGCTGTAGGATACGCTGCTGATACCGCATCATTTATTGCATTTGCAACCGCTTGCGATAGATTGTCTATGTTACCCACAGCATTTGCATCACCAGCTTGCGCCCAGTAGGCTAGTTGGCCAGATGAAGCTCCCTCATCACTAATCCATCCCAAAAGGACCTCTGAAGGATCTACTTTTGTATAGACATTGGAAAGAAAATCTCCAAAGAGCTGATCAAGATGATATATAGAATCAACACTGTCTAAAGAAAAAAGGCCATATTGATTAATTACGCCAAGCACTTGCCCACAATTAATAAATACCACCAATTCATCCGTTGTTGGAAGATTTGCATCCAATATAGCTTCAACAAAGCTAAATTGCTTTTGAAGGCCATCTGGAGCCGATCCTGCATATCCGCTCGTTGCAAATGAAAACGGAATGGTATTATTGGATGATTGATTTCTCCCTACAACTGCTACCACTGGGTTCGTATAGCCAGAACCTCCATTTGTTACTGTAATTGATGTAACAACCCCTCCTACAACCGTTGCTGTAGCAGAAGCTGGAACCCCCTTATATGAAAGGCCAGAAATTGCCACGTTAGCTCCAGAGGTATACCCCGAACCACCGTTGGTAACAGTAACACCTGTGATTACACCATTCTGAACAGTCGCGACAGCAGTAGCACCGCTACCAACTTGACGAGTTAGAGGCTGTGTTCCAGGTTGAGGAATCGTCTGTGGGATACCGATGCCTGTAGGCAAAATTCTTGATGCAGTTGTAGCGCCTGAATAGTTTCCTATATTAGGTAAATCATATGCTGGATCACTAATGGGATAGACAGTATTTTGAGCCCAGCTTGCAATTGCATTAAAATTCTGCGCATTGTTCCATGTCGTTACCCAACTTGGTAGTCCTCCACTATAGCCAGAGCCTCCCGTATTAACGGCAATTGAGGTAATTTGACCTCCGACAACTGTTGGTGTTACTGTAGCACCGGAACCACTACCCCGAATACCAATTACTTGCCCTGATGGATTGTTGTTTGGATATTTTACAGGAGTTATCGATGATGGAAATGGAGACGTTCCACTCTTTACATCAGTTGTGACATCAATGATAGTTACGGTTGGGTTTACATAATTAATCCCAGGATTTGAAACCACAACCTCTTGAACTACACCGCCATCGATTCGGGCTGTAGCTGTAGCACCACGTCCCTGACGGGCTGTGATTGTTGTACTTGAAGCTGTTTGTGACTGATTTACTGTATAGGTACCAACTCCTCCGGAACCTGTCCCAAATCCAGTAATCATCGTTCCCAAAATAAGGCCTGTTCCCTCTAGTGTTTGACCCACTGCCAATGCTCCTGAACTTACAGATGTGATAGTTAAAGTGTTACCACTTATAGATCCTGCTCCAACAAATGCGGCTGCATCAGTGATCGCTACAATAGCGCTTGGGAAAAAGGCTTGCGATGAAGTATATCCACCCGCCGTATAATCAAAAGTAAAGGGTTTCCCTAGCTGACCGGCAGGCAGATACGCGGTGGTAGCTTGTATACCGGCTGGTGCGACCCAATAAAACTGTTTTATGGAGGCTGGCGTTGAATAAAATTCCATTTGGTCTGCAAGAGTATCTGCAAGTAGATTTCTATTTGAGCAACCAAACCCGTTAGATTGTGAGAAACTAAGAGGATAGGTCTGGCCAGGAGGATTGCCGTAACTTGTATTTGCAACATAAGCTAATGATGCACCAGATAGGGTTGAGTAATCATTGGCAGTAAATTGTACCTGCCCTTTGACTCCCCATGAATTGTTAACAAGCCCATGAACTTGCCCAAGCGCGCCAGTAGCCAGCGTGGCATGCCCAGGACCAGTACTACATTCTGCATTTGGATAATTTGCGTTTGTATACACAATCCCATTGTCTATAAGGGTTTTCAACCCACCCTGAAAATAAGGTTTTAAATACTCAAGCTGACTGTATCCAAGATTTTCCGTCACCAAAACAACGGTTAATTTCGGCGGTTTAAGTACTGGGGTTCCTGTAAGATCATCTAGAATCGTGTGTACAGTAGCATTTGTATCCCGATCCACCACCAAATCCTGTTGAGTGGTTTGATTAATTTGATTTACGACGTTACGAGTAGTGTAATCTACGATCAGGTCTTGAGTAGTTGTCTCGTTAATTAGCTGTAAAAGCTCCTTTGATTTCTTGCAACAAGAACGAGCTTTCGATGATGAAGATGATGAATGATGTTTACGCTTCGCTCCTACAGCAAAGAGTGGTTGTTGCACACTTATAAAAAGCGCCAACATGGCCATAAGCCCAAAAATGAATCGTTTGATTAGCATGTAAATTTTCCTCGTTTTTGTAGAGCAGTGAAGCTACTCCCGAGGAGACCGTAATATTTCATCACATATTTTATCAAGAAAAAAACTACGGAAAGATAATGCGGTCAAAAGACTTTAAGGAGGTCATCCCAGCTGGTGGTGTAACGAGGGGTGCAAAACTGCTTTCGTACAGATCTGGGCTCTTGCGAGGCAAAATAGAGCGACTTTTTGCCCCACTTTTCGTTGATGCTATCAACAAGCTGCATAGCCTTATGCTCTTTTTCACGCCGCTTAGGATCAGTTTTACTAAAAAGATCAAGGCTAAGAGTTCGCTCCTGAACAAAGTTTCCTAAAAGCACGCCCACTCGTTTATATCTATACCCTTCTCGATAGATGCTTTTAAGGCACTTTTTTGCGCAGTCAATAAGCGTTGGCGTGTAATCTGTAGCCTCCACTAGTACATAGGATGCTTCTTGTGAATACTGCGGTTCATCAGCATGAACATTTGTAGTAAGCCAAACCTGTACGTAAGAGGCTAAAGACTCTTGATCACGCAGCTTTTCTGCCACATAGGCCGTATAGTCTGCAAGGATAGCCAAAAGCCTCTCTACATCTTCTATAGGCTCTTCGAAAGATTTAGCAGTGCTTATCGACTTTTTAGGGTCGGCAAGTTCTTCAAGCTCAAGGCAAGGCTGCCCTCTAAGCTCCCAAGCAAGGCGCAGGCCCACGACCGATAGCTCCTTTTTAAGCCAGCTGTCATTGGCTTGAGCAACTTGCCAGGCAGTGTAGATCTGCTTTTTATGCAGCCGTTCACTTAATCGCCTGCCGATACCCCAGATATCGTGCACCTCGCACGCCTCAAGGCACGCCTGCCTGTTTGTTTCGTTGAGAAGGTAGATACCCACCTTTTTTGCATGCATCCCTGCAACCTTTGTCAGGGTTTTGGTAGGTGCTATCCCAATCGACACGGGAAGGCCCGTCCATTGTAAAACGGTACTTTTTATCTCTGTACAAAGTGCAACCGCCGCCTCTTCTGACATCCCCTCAAGCGACATAAAGGCCTCATCAATAGAATAGACCTGAACATGCTCTACATACGACCTTACAATCTGCATCAGCCTTCTGGACATATCAAGATAGAGCGCAAAGTTTGATGAAAGCATTTGCACGTCATACTTTTTACATAGCGCCTTATATTCAAAGGCAGGAGCTCCCATAGGAATACCGAGCGCTTTTGCCTCTTGTGATCGGGCAACAACGCAGCCATCATTACTTGAAAGCACCACAACGGGTCTTTTTTCAAGCTTTGGATTAAAGACTCGCTCACATGAGACAAAGAAGTTATTAGCATCGATAAGTGCTAGCATGCATGAATCACGTAGGTAACTACGCCCCAAATGTGAAAGTCGCTCTTTTCAGGATCGATCTTCATATCGAGATAGCGCGGGTTTGCTGAGATAAGCTTTATGGTTTTGCCTTCAATGAAGAGCCTCTTTACCATAAACTCACCATCAAGACACGCGATGACAATTTTACCACTTACAGGGCTTAAAGAGCGGTCTACTGCCAAAATATCACCAGCAAAGATGCCAGCTTGTTCCATAGAGTCACCTGCAGCACGCACAAAAAAGGTAGCTGCCGGATGCTTAATAACAAGGTCATTAAGGTCAAGATAAGCTTCAATATGCTCGTCTGCAACTGATGAAAAACCAGCTTGTACGGCTCCTGTAACTAATGGGACTTCATCCATATCTTTACAAACAAACTAAAAAAGGTTAGAATAGTAATTCTTTTTAATGAAGGAGTATCACAATGTCAATGTTTGCACCGCTCTTCCTTCTCGTTCTCATGCCAGCAGGCTTTATTGGTAGCGCTTGGGTCACAAATTCAGTATTTGACCATTTCCGCAAAGACGCCGACGAAATTACTGCTGTAGACCGTTTTGGAACCTTTATCCTACTCATGGGTCTTTTTGGCAGCTACTGCTATTTTATCTGCCACCTACTTTCTATTGAATAGCAAGTAGTTAATTCAATAAGTTAGCCACTCCAACCCACTCTTGTACTGAGAGATCTTCGGGTCTACTTGTAGGGGCTTTTCCTATAGCTATAAGCGCTTTTTCTATTGGGTACTCTTTTAGGCTTGCCTTTATCATTTTGCGTTTATGCGAAAAGGCCTCATATACCAGTGCAAAAAACTGCTTTTCATCTGCTACAGGAAACCGCTTTTCTTTATCGAGTCGCATAACGGCAGAGGTAACACGCGGCGCCGGATAAAAGCAGCTGGGAGACACTGAAAAGCCATATTTTGGTTTGCAGTAGTAGTGCAAAAAGAGTGTAAAGGCTACATAGTCTTTTGCTGAGCAGTCAAAACATAATCGCCTTGCCACTTCATCTTGAACCATAACTGTTGCTGAAACCAGGTTATCAAGCGGAATGATTTTCTGTAAAAGCTCTGTGGTAATAGCGTAAGGAAGGTTTGCCACCACCTTCACTTTGCCAAGTGCGCTAAAGTCAAATTTAAGCGCATCGGCATTATGCACAGTAAGCTGTGGGTGGCAAGTTAATGCGTTGGCAAATACTGAGTCCAATTCAACAGCAATAACCTTGCAGCCAGTTTCTAAAAGCCTTTCAGTAAGAGCTCCTGGCCCTGGACCTATCTCCACAACGGTGTCATCTTTTGTCACCTCAGCAAGTGCTACGATCTTATCTAAGATGTTGCCATCGATAAGAAAATTCTGCGACAGCCCTTTTGCAGGCTTTACTCCAAGTGAGCGAAGATAGCCCTGCAGCTCTGATGGACGAAAACGGCTCACTTGAGTACAAACGGCTGAAAGTTTACTGGCAGCTCTTTTTCTATCTGCTCTTTTGACAGATGGAAGTGGCGTCGTAAATCATCAAGATAGACCGCTGTCTTTTTAGCAGAAAGCTCCTGCGTGATCTCTTCACGTAAAACAGCATCCATTTCTTGAAGCGTCGGAATTACTTCAGCTTTAATATCCTGCACGTAGTAGATACGCACAACAGGGTTTGGATCGGATCTAGAGGACTGAAGCTGAGGTTTGCTGTACATCCCAGCCTGCATAGTGAGCAGAAGCTCCTGAAGGCTTGGTGAGAGCTCCCCTTGCTTTTGGCAGAAGGGCTGAGAAATAAGTATCTGAACCTGTGGATCGATGATGCCGCGCTTTTCGAGTTCATCCTGCAACATATCAAAGGTAACCTGCCCATCACTTAAGAGCTCTTGAATCTTTGCCGCATAGGCAGAAGAGGCATTGGTATCGTTAGATTTGAGTGTAAGGCAGCGCCATGTGCACTCTTTTTGCGCGCTTATTGTTTTTGCACGCTCTTCATATGCCTTCTGGATATCGTTAGGGGTAATTTGCGGCGTTACGCGCATACGCACTTGATAGTAAAGCATACGACGAATGGTGATGTCAGCCTTTACCATCTGCCACGCTTCATCAAGTGTAAGGCCGGCATTGTCGAGGTTGAGCATAACATCGGGGCCAAATATCTCTTCGAGCTCCTCGCGAATATCGCCAGAACTTATGGGAAAGCCCTTTTCTTCAGAGTCAGCTACCATCAGTTCGCGGTCAATAAGGTCGTTAAGCACCTCTCTCCAGTGGGCATTATAAAACTCATAGCGCGCATCTGGAATTTCCAGATACTGAGGATAGTGCTGATAGAGCAGCATATCCATCTTCTTTTTTACATCGACAACGGATATGGCATGGCCATTGACGGTTGCCAGCACGCGATTGTTTACGGTAATGCGCTTTCGTGGCTCTTCAGCCCCTAAGACTGTAGCACATACCATCAGCAACAACAAAATAGCTTTCATAAACCCACTCTTTTTAAAAGGACATAAGGGACATAAGGGACTTAAAGGACTCAAGGATAACACAAACTACATAATTTTGCGGAAGGTTACAGCGAAGAAGCCATCCTTTTTACCAGACTCCGGCACACACATAAAGGGCTCGCCCTCAAGCTCTATTGGATAGTGGGCAAGAAAATGGTTCATCTGCTCCTGGTTTTCACACGCAAGGATGCTGCAGGTAGCATAGACAATTCTGCCGCCAGGCTTTACATAGCTTAATGCCTGCTCAAAAATAACTCGCTGGCTCGAAACAATGCGGTTCAGCATCTCGCGGCTAAACTTCCACTTCATGTCGGGATTACGCCTGAGCGTACCCGTACCAGAACAGGGAGCATCTACAAGCACCCAATCCATTGTTTTTTTGAGTTTTTTAAGCTTTTTTTCGTCCGTGTGCGGGACGATTTGGCCATTTTGTATGCCAGCGCGTTTTAGTCTTTTTCGCGCTTCATAGAGCGCATGCAGACGTATATCGTGAAGATAGATCTGGCCTGTGCCTTGCAAAAATGGTGCAAAGGCCAATGTTTTGCCTCCAGCACCCGCGCAAAAATCGAGCACATGCTGGTTTGGCTTAGCTTGTACTTTGTAGGCAACAAGCTGAGATCCCTCATCCTGTACCTCAAAAAGCCCTTCTGTAAACTCCGGAAGCGTAAAGAAATTTCTTTTTTTAAGCACATAAATGGCCGCTGGAGATTCTTCACCCGGCGCGACATCTTCCAACTTTGCAAGGAGCGCCTCGCGCGTCGTTTTGAGCAAATTTGCCCGAATACAGGTGGGGGCAGGCTCGAGACAGGCAAGAGCTATCTCTTTAGCTTTTTCAAGACCCCACGAAGCAATCAGCTCATCCAAAAGCTCCTGAGGTATGCTGTAGCGAATGTGGAGCGGAATAGTCTCGTCATCTAAAAAACGCTTAGGATCGCCCGCTTGGAGCCATTCAATACGCTTTTGCCAATTAGGCTCGGTAAAATAATCAGCAAGGGCCTTCCAACGGATAAGGCGATAGACCTCTTCGCTAATAAAGGCGCGATCTTTTGAGCCAAGCGCCTTATGCTTACGAAAGTAGCAGCTTACCCAAAAGTCAATCGGAGCTTTTTGCTCTTCATAGCCTTCAAGAAGCGAAAGAAGATGGTGTGTTCGAAATGGGATCATAGATCGCAAAAGTATAATGTAGTTGTGAGTTTTTTACAAATTTATTATGATCATACACATAACGAAAAAGAAGAGTTTATTCGTGCCCGTGTGCGTGCCCGTGCCCGTGCCCGAATTATTTACGTTTATTCCGCTAAACCCTCGAAGGGGTGTTATATATCGCCCCCTCCGGGGCTCTTGCGGAAATAATTAAATTAAGCGGGCACGGGCACGCACACGGGCACGGGCACGATTGTGAACTCTATTGGAGTCATGGCTCTTTTTTTAAACCAATTCTTCTGTGTTTTATCGTGACTATGATCCAAGCACTTGATTTCGGCCATATAAAGCGAGCGATAAGAATTGTACTTGCCTGGTGTTTCATCACCTTTGGCCAGCCAGCCTATTCATCAATCTGTTCACTCTTTGCAAGTAGCATAGGTTTTGCACTCATTATATATGAGCTTACAAAGTTTGATCGTAAAGCGCGTTTTATTTATGGCACGCTCTTTTACTTTCTTGTGCAGTGTGTAGAACTTTTTTGGTTTACCTACCACCCTGTTGTCGCGGCTCGTGGCACCTTTTTGCTGTTAAGCGCTCTTATGGGGTTGCAATTTGGCCTCTTATCACTCTTTTTTACACGCCGGATCCTCGGGTCAAAATTTTTATTTTTAAGCATTCCCGCAGTGTGGACTCTTCTTGAATGGAGCCGATTTAGCTGGTGTTCCGGCTTTTACTTTGACCTTGTAGGTCTCTCTCTTACAAGTAACCTTGCCACATTACAAGTAGCCTCAATCTTTGGAATGTTTGGCATGTCATTTTGGGTGATGCTCACAAATGTATGCGTAGCACGTGCATTTGTTGTGCGAAAAGTGTCAGCTTTTCTCCTTGCGCTTCTGGCAATCGCCGCCCCTTACGCTGTTGGAAATTACCTTTTACACACCCGCATCGAGCAGCAAGCAGCCTACGACGCCATACACCCGCATATGAAGGTGCTGATTGTTCACTCCAAAAAGGTGCCGGAAGAATTTAAACCGCTGCCAAGAGTACGCCTCACCCCGCAGCAGAGAGCATTTTTCGCATGGAAAGAGCTTATCGGGGCAATAGCGCCCTTTTATATGAAAGAAAAGGTAGATCTTATCCTTATGCCAGAGGGCGTTGTTCCCTATGGCAGCAACACCCTTTTGTTTGAGACACTCGAAATAAATGGACTTTTTCTAGAGCAGTTTCATGCCCCATTTCCTTTCACCCGCGAGCCCATACTCACATCTGAAGATATCGCACGTCAAATAGCGAGAATCTACCACTGTCCCCTTATTGTTGGCCTTGAAGGCATTAAACGCCAAGAATCTGAAAGACCGCTCTACTATAACTCTGCATTTTTCTTTTCAAACAACCCAAAAGTTCCTGTACAGCGCTATGACAAGCAGGTTTTGGTGCCTATGGGAGAGTATATTCCCTGCAAGTTTGCCAAAGAGTGGGCCGCAAAGTATGGCATCTACGACTCCTTTACTCCAGGAGAAGGAAGCCACCCCTTTATCTCTGGCAAGCATCGCATTGGAGCCTCAATATGCTACGAAGAGACCGTAAGTGGGATGATGCGGCAAAACTCGGTAGAGGGCGCTACCATGCTTGTCAATCTTACTGATGACTACTGGTTTCCCTACTCTATGCTTGCCATACAGCATTTTGAACATGCCCGCCCCCGAACGGTAGAAAATGGCATTCCTTTGATCCGTTCATGCAATTTTGGCATCTCCGGAGTAGTAGATAGTCTTGGAAGAGAGGTTGATCTTAGAGAGGGAACAGATGAAACATCTGGCTTTATAGTCTCCTTTTCTACCTACCACTACCCAACCCTTTATAGCCGTTTTGGAGACTGGCCGATTTTAATGCTATCTTTAATAATTACTTTATGTTATGCTTTGTGCTCAATTAAACAAAAAGATAAAAGTACATGACATTTCAAGATTTAGCATTAGACCCAAAAATCCTTAAAGCGATTGAAGATGCGGGTCACACTACCCCAACACCGATACAGCAGCAGGCCATTCCTGCCATACTCGAGGGTAAAGACTTACGTGCGTCCGCGCAGACAGGTACGGGTAAAACTGCGGCCTTTATGCTTCCCTCGCTACATAAACTTACAAAACAGGTTCCGGGCCATGGTCCGCGAGTACTCATTTTGGTGCCAACGCGCGAACTTGCTATGCAGGTAGCTACAGAAGCTGCAAAGTATAGCAAACACCTCAGCCGTGTATCTACTGTTTGCATCTATGGCGGCACGCCATATCCAGTACAAAACCGTCAACTTTCCCGTCCGTACGAAATTCTGGTTGCAACTCCAGGACGTCTTATTGACCATATGCAGCGCGGCAGAATCAACTTTGGACGCGTTGAACTCTTTATTCTTGACGAAGCTGACCGTATGCTTGACATGGGCTTTATTGAACCTGTGGAGCAGATTGCAAAGGCACTGCCAAAGCAGCGTCAGACACTTATGTTCTCAGCTACCTTAAAAGGGCCTGTGATGAACCTCTCAAAGCGCCTTCTTACAAATCCTACAGAAATAAGCGTCGCTCACGACACAGCAAAGCATGAAAACATCGATCAAAAGTTGATGTATGTAGACGACCTTAACCACAAACATCGCCTACTTGATCATATCTTAAGCACACCTGACTTAAACCAGGCAATTATCTTTACCTCGACAAAGCGCTATGCTGGCGAGCTTGAAGATAAATTAACCGGTAGCGGCTTTAAGGCAGCAGCGCTTCACGGCGATATGAGCCAGCGCGAGCGCACGAGAACCATCCGCCGCCTTCGTGAAGGTGCTATTAACATTCTAATCGCAACTGATGTTGCCTCACGCGGCATCGACGTACAAAACATCAGCCACGTGATTAACTTTGACCTGCCGATGTGCGCAGAAGATTATGTGCACCGCATTGGCCGTACAGGCCGTGCTGGCGCCAAAGGTGTTGCCTTTTCGTTTGCTTCAAGCAAGGATAGAGACTCCCTTCGCCGCATCGAAGAGTTTACAGGACAAAAGATCCCGTCGCACCAGTTTGCAGGCATGGAGCCTACAAATAAGAGCGCAAGCAAACCCCAATCATGGAAGTTTGGCCCTCGTAAACGCCCTCGCAGCCGATAAGCATATCTCAAAACCAGTCCAGCATCTCCTGCTGGACTGGTTTTAATATAAAAATCCAAATAGCCAAAGAGGTATTTTTGCTCCGGATCCTCTTTCTTCATTATCTCTAACGACGAACGAATTCACCTCTTTAGAAACCTGCGAAAAGGATTTGTTCTTTCCTCCTATTTCGAAAACGTACTTGTCGTCGACAAAAAAGTCTCCAAAAGGCGCGATGTTCACCTGATGCTTAGATGAGAGCATGTCTAGAAAAAAGGTTTCTCTAAGTGTGCCAACATTATGATCTCCGAGGCAGAGCGCTTGCATCTGGTTTGGATTATCTAGGTATATTTTACCTGCATGGGCAACAGTTGCAAGTTTATGCGTGCCCTTTGCTACAGATCGGATAAGAGCTGCATCTTCTAGGTACTGAAAATAGGTTTTGAGCGTACGGACATCACCTATTTCCAGAATTTCTTTTATGCTATTCCAGTTTGGAATGAAGGGAACTGACTTTGCTATAAAAACCAAAAGTTGTTTTAGTTTACTAATAGTTGCTCCCGTAAGATGTGGGTAAATAGCTGCAAGATCCCCCTCAATAGTGCTATGCAGATTTTGCTCTAGCGTGATGAAATAGAGCTCTTTATCGTTCAACTCAAAGAAATAGGGGTAGTATCCATGGCTTTGGTATCTTTGAAAGAGTGGAAGAATTTTTTCTCCTTTCATCTCTATTTTTTCTATGATCTCTGAAGTAATAGGCTCATGTTTTTTCAAAATTTCGTCAAGACTATACACAGGCAACCGTACGTCGAGAACCATCTCTAAAAATTCACGAAATGAGAGCCCTACCATAGTGTACTTAATGGCCCGCCGTGCAAGATCATGACTACCTTTATACATTTGCAGAGCAGAACTCCCAGATGCTACTACAGTAAGCTTAGGAAAGGTATCGTATATACTTTTGAGCTCTTGAGACCAGTTTGGGTATTTATGGATCTCATCCAGTCCTAAATATTTACCACCCATTTTTTGAAATTCATCAGCGATTTCATAGAGTGATAAAGATCCAACCAAAAAATGGTCTGCCTGAATATAAAGAATTTTTTTGCTATAAATATCCTGTTCGGCATTATCTAAAAGAAATTGGACAATTGTTGTTGTCTTGCCAATTCCTCGCTGCCCCAACAAAAGAGAAAGACGATGTCTAAAAGGTTTTAGCTGAATAAAGTAGCGTCGATAAGACGAATCTTTGAGCCTTATGAATTCCTGACTCAGCTTTGTGAGATCTTCCAGCATGGCCTTTCTCTCTATTTTTGTAGTATAATCCCATTATACCCTATTTAATATAGGATTGCAATCCTATTTTTTGGCAACTAACCTAGGATCGCGCTCCATTTAAAGTATCTAAATAAAGCTTTTGAGCGACCTCTTTTACCCTTACGTTGTTATTAGAAAGGGCAAAAATTGCCTCATGTTGGCGTTATTGCATAAATAACTAAAATAACTAAAACGCTTGATTTTTAAATAACTATTATACATAATCTATGCATGGTTAATTTTAATCCTGCAATACCTTCTATTACCCTGCCAAATAACGATGGCTCAGCGCTTATTGATGCCATAGAGCGTGATGCTCCCCTCAGTGAAATTGAGGCGTTAATTAATCATGAGACCATTAATAGTGTAGTAAACTATAAAAGCGCCTTAGCAGTTGCTGTGCAAAAAGGTAACGCTACTCTCGTTCGCCTTTTGACGAAGAACGGTGCTAATCCAGAAATTACAGGAAATCCGGGAATTGCAGGAAATAAATGGTATACCTGTTATCACTTGGCTTTAGAAAACCCAAATGCTGCTGCAATTTTATCTGTGCTTGCTACTAAAGGGATAGATACTCCTGATCAACGATGTAGCGTAGTAGGGAGAACCCCATTTCAACAAGCATGCCTAAATAAAAACCTTGAGGCAGCAATGACGCTGTTGAACATGGGGGCAAAACCTGATCCAATAGCGGCTGCAAAAAGCGGGATGCTTGAACTTATTGAACAGCTGTTCCCTAAAAAAACATTACTTTTAACACTCTTTCAGTATCAGGCGTGGGACGCCGCAAAAAAATATCTAGAAAGAGATGATCCCGTTTTAAAGAGTGACTTCGAAAGGGCTATTTATAGAGACTGCCCCGATTTTATTCTTACGTTGCTTTGCGAAAAACTTCCTAACTACAAACAACAGGCTTTTTATATAACATGTCAAATTGGAAATGTCGAAAGGGCAAAATGGTTATATGCAAATGGCTGTACAGTTGATGAAAAAGCATGGCACCTTGCCACAGCACATTTTAAGATAAATATATTTGAATGGATCGCCAGTATTCGTCCCGAGCTGGTTAATACCAAAGACGCGAACGGCAAAACTGCGTTATATAAATCCATTAAAGATTTGAACTTAGAAGCTGCTACTTCATTAGTAACAAAATGTGGCGCTTCAGTTGACCCTGAATCTTTAGCTTTAGTTAATAACCGCAGCGGTATTAAAAGAAAAGGCATGTATGAACTCATAACAAAGGCTCCAGGAGCAACGATCGCTCCCTCAATAGGTCCTACTACCGAAATTGTCTTTGGCTATAGCCTACACCCTCCAGCTGATTCAAGAGATCCAAAGACACTTATAGATGAAGCCTTATCGCTATGGGGTCAAACAGGTAAAATTGAGCAACGAAAGATTATAGCAAACGCTATACGACTGCTCGATGACTATCACCACACAATTTTAGATGGTACGAAAGCTGATAAAACCTTGAAGATACTCAATAGCCTCGCCCAAAGCCTATTATCACATAGTCAATCTGCTTTTGCTGAACTTTCTGAAGAGCGCATCAAACAGTGGCGCGCCTCATTTCCCTATGACCCAGGGTTCACCTACGAAATTCGCCCAAAACATCCCGAGAAACAAAAACTGGGATTAATTCGACTTGAAGACTCTTTGAAAGGGCACGTAGTCGGTAAAGACTATACGGAAACTCGATCACTTCGCGAGCTGTATAAATTACATAAGCATATTCAGAAAAATGGTTTTTCAGGAATAAGCAGCCTCATCAATCCGCATTTTATAAATAACCTATACCTGCAGCTAAAGTATTTGGCCAAGTACTATGGCCTTGACCCAGATAGCGAGACAATCGGAGGTGCGTACGCAATAGTAGAAATGTGTGTCAAAAATAGCACAAGCCTTCCCAAAGATCTACAGCTTCGTTTTGAAGATGATGGATCGACAGATATATTTGGGGGAATAATGCGAACGCCTCAACTCCTTGGGCAAACCGTATCACCTGATACAAGCTGGATTGAAAAGCCGTGGAGTGAATTGAGCGACCTGCAAAAACGTCACCTGACTGATGTCTATAAACGCGGCGTTGAAGAAGCACAACGTGCCACAAATCCAACAGACGGCCAAAAGAGACTTTTGGATGAATATGCACGCTATAGAGCCCTACAAACATCAAAACCTTTCGATGCAACCGTTAATGCTCTTTTTACAACCCTACTTAAAGAGCAGTGGGAGCATCTTGTGAAAAATCCTGAGAGGATAGAAAAGCTTCTCTATACCGAGCCAACTGAAACCAGCTGCCCACTTCTTCTGCTTACCGAAGTTTCCCAGCAGCCCTATGCATGGGTTACCGGCCACACTGCGCATCTTATCAATGGCTACACTGTTGCAGTAGAAGCAAAGCCCCATCCTCAGCTGCACACGTTAGTACAAGGCAAAAAAAAGCTCACCGCCAACGAACTTCAGGCCCTGATTACAAAACTTCATAGCGAAAAAATACCCTGCGTCGTACTTGCCCAAAAAGGGACATTTACTTACTCATCGACTTCTACAAATAGCACAACAGGCCTTACGCACCATCAAAAAACGGCTAAAGCATCGACACGAGAACTAAAAGAGAAAACGGGCGAGCCAAAACCAAAAGTTGCCAAAACAGGCAATTCTAGTAGCGAAGAAAAAACTGAAAAAACCAAGTCTTCCACTGTAGAACTTCTCATGCAGCCAGAAACTTTTGATACTGGTGACTTTTTGCAGGATATGGCACTT
>JAFEGT010000069.1:24005-29683 GCA_018239765.1 Verrucomicrobiota bacterium | reverse complement strand
CCCAGGCCGTTGGCCTGAAAACGGGTAACTCGAGTTTTGCAAGGGGCTCTTATTCTTACCTTTTTTCTCGAGGTAAAACATGTGAAAAGGAAGAATAGAATAAGACCAAGACCAAAAATAAGACCAAAAATAAGACCAAGAATAGGACCAAGAATAAGACTAATAACTCCTCTTAAGTTGACACCATTGGGCATGTGGCTTTGCAGGTGCTACTATCCAAGCTCAAAGGTTGTGACGCCAAAGGTTTTTGTCATGTCATTGGCAGGGGCCGATTTTGTGTACATGCGAGCAGTTTCAAACACCTTTGTGCCGTTTAGCCTTTTTGCAAGCTCAACTGCCGCGCTGTTGCATTCGGGAACATCCAGGTAGATTACTTGGTCTTTGCTCTGTTGCTGCAGGCCAACGTAGAGCTCATAGGCTATATCAAGATTTTCTGCAAAGAGTGGGCCGATTTTGTAGCCATTTTTACTTGCTCTGATAACCCCATATCCCAGAATAGTTGATCCTTTCATCTTCGCAAGAGCCGATGCGTTTGGCATCGAGATCCACTTTTTAAGAAAGGCGGTGCGCTCTATGCCAAAAATAGAGGTATCGTATGCGGAAAGAAGCTCAAAAGGCACCCTATCTATGGTTATGAGATTTGTGGCCCTCTCTGCGATTGGGCGGCACTCACATCTGATATTGCGGTAGGCGAGGCGAAAGCCCGATTTTATGTAGTTTGGCTGCTGAGCAATAACGCCATCTAGGCCTATCGAGCGGTTTTTGGCATAGGCAATGGCATGGTTCCAGAGCTTAAGGCCATAACCTTTGTGGCGGTAGATTTTTTCAACTATGTAGAGCCCTAAAAAGGCAAATTGGTCACTGTAGCAGACATTGGATATACAGCCTATTGGGGTGCCGTTTAGTTTGCCAATAAAAAATCCGCTGGGGTCTTGGGCATAAAAGGGCTCTTGGTCATGATATCCTGGGGACCAGCCCTCATCTGCAGCAAGTGCAAGCATGTAGGTGAGCTCTTGAGGGGTGGCTTGGTGGATTGTAAAATCTTGGTTCATACCGTTCATATACGTAAATTTCCCCTTTTTATAACACAAATATTTTATTGAACGTAATTAAAGAAAAGCGTATAATGTTTGCTATGAAAATCAATACTCTTTTATCAGAAATAAAAAGCTATTCCGGCCCTATAGGTTGGGTATTGCACCTGTTTGGAAGGACTGTTCGCGTAGGCTCAGTCTACCTTCATAAAGATCAACTGATTCAAGCCCTTTTTAAGGCAGCTCACTACCAAGCAACGGCTCAGGAGCGAAAGGCTGTTTCTGACTCAGTACTTGAAATGCTTAACCCTGTAGTTGGAAAAGAGCTTACCATGTCAAAAGTGAAGAAGCGCTTTGAGGAGTTTGCTACAGCCTGCTCGAGAAGAGAGCCTTCATTTGAGCGCATAAAGCAGAAACTCGACGAATGTAAATTGCGCAAACTTGCTGTCTTTAAGCTGAATGATCCAACCTTTGTAGAAAGGCTTCAACCGGGAGATCTACTCTTTAAAAAGAACCCGGCAGATTCTGATAATCTCGTTGTTCGTGCACAAAAAATTACAAGGCTCTTTACCTTTGCAACCCAGCGAGATCGTGAAGGCTATAAATACTCACACGTTGCCATCTACCTCGGC
The DNA here is from genome assembly GCA_018239765.1 of Verrucomicrobiota bacterium. Taxonomy (GTDB): domain Bacteria; phylum Chlamydiota; class Chlamydiia; order Chlamydiales; family FEN-1388; genus SZAS-7. Next base: position 28,017 of record JAFEGT010000069.1, on the reverse strand, counting down.
AATAATGAGGTGGCTGAAGCTGTCACTGACTCATCGGGCGCTGCCCAGATTCGCAAGATCAACATTTTTGATCCTCGCTTTATTAAGCCAAACTCTCAAGAAACATTTACCGTCACCCGTGCAAAAAATAGAGAGATGGCGGAAGGTGCAGCGGATGTTGCTCGCAAAATTGCGATAACGCCATCAGCTGATGATAGCGACCATCCACACCGATATGCCTTTTTAAATGCGCTGCGTTCGCTTTGGCACCCAATCACGTTTGGTCCTTTTGCAAAGGTGCGCTACCTCAAGCAGTATGTTGATGATCAAAACGACCATCCTCCAACGGAGTTTATGAATCCGCGTAACTTTTACTGCTCGCAGCTGGTGGGTCACTGCTACCAAACTGCTGAAAGCCGCACTGTTGTACCGGAAATTTTGGGCGATACTAAACCCAAGCATAGCAAAAGCATGGTGGGTCATGCAGTTAAACGCACGCTCTGGGCAAGGGTGTCGCGCTGGAAGCACTACAGAACGTTCGATCAGAGGGTTCAGATGAGCTTTGACTCAAAGTGGATGAACCCGCAAGATTTTCGTAACTTCATCGTCTCCAACAAGGAGCTTTTCAAAGATAGAATCTACCTTGCGCGTTAGGATGATTGCGTCAGTTTAGAAAAAATGCTCAATAAGCAAAAATAAAAAATCGGGCATTTTAGGAAAAATGCCCGATAGATCAAGACCTGATAGATCAAGAACAGCTACTTACTTGCCAACCAAACCTACAGTTCTCTTTTTGGCTCGGTCAATAAAAGGCTTTTTTTGCTTTTTAAGCTGGCCTTGAACTGGTCGACGGATAGGCTTTGCATGATTTTTGACTGCACCTGGAGTGCGGTTATTTGCAGTACAAGGGCTGCATATTTTGCATCCTGATTCGCAGAACTTCACGCCTCTTGAATCAAGCACAAGCACTTCAGTTGGGCTTAGCACTTTAAGTGTGACGTAAGCGCCTTCTCTTGCCTTGAACGTAAGGGTTTTTTTGTCTGTACCTACAAAATAGCCGCTTGTCAATTTTAGGCAATGCTTTGTGGCATTTTTTGAAAAAATCGTGAATGTCTTTCCAGCATGTATTGGATCGTCAACATAGACACCTGTGTACTGGAATACTTCTTGAGGGTCAAGAGTTAAGCATACATGACTCTCAACAATATCCTGCAGCTGGTAATTTGGGTTCACCTTGCCACTTGAAGTATGCTGCCATATTGAACCAGGAGTTGCTGACCAAGCCGGTGTGATGAACTGGTTGTCACTTACAGTAAGAAAATCAACACTGTTGTTTTCAAATTGAAGCTCTTTTTGTGAAACAAACTGAGACTGCGTGTCTACGAAAATGCCCACATTTGGAAGCGTGCCTGCAGTGGTCACATCCGCATTTGGGTCTATATCAAAGCAGTCGCGAACCACGCTTTTTGTTCTGATAAGACTTGAAGGTGTACCGTCTGTATAAAGAGGTGGGGCAAAAGCCAAGAATTGAGAGCCGCCATTAAGCTGTAAAGCATTGGTCTGCTCTAGCCCGCCATTTGGCTTATATATGCGATCAAGTACAAATCCAGGACATCCAATTTTGGCATTATCACAATTTATACCGGAGCCAAAAATATCTGCCACTGTTAAAAGCGCCGATATTGAAATTTCAGAACCTTCAGAAAGTGTAATTCCTGCAGATCCTGATTGTAGAAGGCCCTGGTTGCCCATCAATATAAGTGAGTCGAGTGCTACAGATGATCCTGATTCAGCAGCTAACAAGTTCGTGTTGGTTGCGCCTGTACAAAATAGAAAAGAGCTCCGCATCTGAGTTTTTCCTACCAGCCAAGCACCTGATGACCATCCAATTACTGATAGACGTCTATTTCTCTGTGAATCTCTCCATCCATCTAGAATGTTTATGCTGCATTTTTCAAAAAACATTCCATAGCCGTTAGCTGTCCTTCCTGAGGTGTCAGAAACAATAATATTTGCAAGATTAGCAACAACATCACTAAACCCTAGTCCATAACGTATAGAGCCGAGTGGAAGTTGCGGGTTCATATCAAGCCAAACGCCGGTCATTGAAAAGCCGATTTGCTGAGCTCTAAAAGCGTTTTCTTGCGGAACTGCCGGTAGAATCTTCACGTTAGGTAAAAACGTAAGACTGGATCCCATTTTTGTAATGTCGACTTGAGCTGGGTTTACTGCCGTTGTTAAGGTAATAATATTACCGCTTAAAGAATCGATCTCAAAAACCTGTACAAGGCCAGGACCGAAAATGTCAGACTCTGTAAGCATGATCTTGTCGCCCTGTACAAACCCAAGACGTGGATCATCAAATGCCGGTTGCTCAAGTACAGGCGTTTGACCACGTGGGAGGTTCGGATCAACAATAGGCAATGGATTTGTCATGGTAACTTGAATCTTTGTAAGATCGCCCCCCGGATGAGAAAGGGTTACCATAGCGTAGTTTGTGCCTGTTGGTGGGTTATAGAACGTTTGAGGTGGCTTTACCGTAAGTGTCATGTTGGGGTTATTTGTAATTGCTGTTAAAAGCTGCCCACCAAAAGTGCTGCTAATAGAAAAGCAAGGAATTGTAATTGATGGGTCAATACCACCCATGCTTACTGTGCCAACCGGTGCATTGTCAACACAGATCATAGCACCCGCGCCGGCTGCCTGTACGCGGCTTGCTTTCGTAGCAAAGCCAACGCCGCCTCTACCAACCACAGCAAAGCCGCCGGCAAAGTTATTTGTAATAGGTAACGGATTGGCAAGAAACGGGTTGCAGACTTGCACAGGTAATGGTCCCACATCTGTTAATGGCTGAGTGCCGAAAGTGTTTGAAACAAGTACTGGAAATGGCCCTACGCCACTTACGCTTGTTTCAAGAATATAGACCTGTGTCTTTTGGTTATTTGAGGCATGCTCATAGCCATTTTGGTACTGAGGAAAACAGGGTCTCATGTCGCCGTTAATCTGCAGCCCTCTAGAAAATGTATATGTGGGCAATGACTCTTCAAGGTCTGAATTTCGTACTTGAATATTGCTGCTGGCGCTTGTCTGCTCAAGCTGTATAGTTTCTACATATGTGCCGGGTGCGATGTCGATTTCAGTATAAAGGGCGTTAGAGCCTTGAAACGTGTCTATGGCATCTTGAATTTTATGAAAGTTTGTGGGGCTTACTGGCAAGCTTGGATTTACAGTAAGCACCTGAGATGGGGCCGTAGCATAAACTGCAGAGCTTACTGCAAGGCAGGCATACAAGATTATTTGGATAACTCTATTCATGTTGTTCTCCTAAAAGTTTTAGATGATTTCAGAATCTATCAACAGTAAACTTTTTAGGCAATGCTTTGTTCGACAAATATAAATATCATTGTAGCATGGTCGTGCATGCGGTTAAACAGACGCTTTCGGGCAAGATTGTCGCGCTGGAAGCACTACAGAACGTTCGACCAGAAGGTTCAGATGAGCTTTGATTCAAAGTGGATGAACCCGCAAGATTTTCGCAACTTCATCGTCTCTAACAAAGAGCTCTTCAAAGATAGGATCTACCTTGCGCGTTAAGATTTAAAAAATCTTATTCTTGGGAGCCTCTTGCAAAACTAGGCAGGTTGTCTGAGGCCTTCCCACTCTCGATGAGAGTAGTGTACTATAGCCCAGGTCACCGTAGGTGCCCTGGGAATGTGTCGTGAGCATTTATTTGCACCCTCGAAGATGGGTGCTGCTATTCAAAATTTGCAGCACCCATCTTCGAGGGTGCAATTTTCTAGAATATTTTTCCCCAGAGCACCTCCCTTGGGTCGGTGTTCTGGGCTATTATACATCACTCTCTACGAGAGTGATAATTCAGGTGTCTCTGGTTTTGCAAGTGGCTCATAAGAATAAGGTTTTAGGACTTTTCTGAGGCTATCCAGTCGACAAGGAGCTTTACGCCAAAGGCGGTGACTGTAGGCTTTGGCTCTTCTGTCCAGGCAACGCCTGCAATGTCAAGGTGGGCCCACGC
>JAFEGT010000069.1:0-23907 GCA_018239765.1 Verrucomicrobiota bacterium | reverse complement strand
TTTGCAAAATATTCACCCATAGGTAGTCTCCAGAGCTTATCGCCAGTTCGTACGCCAGATTGGATGAGCGATTCTGCAATAGCTTCGTCATCGGTGTAGAGGCCAGCATAGGCGCTTCCTAAAGAGGCAATTGTTTCCTGTGTAAGTGTGCCAAGGTCAATAAGCACGCGTGGATTAAACCGCTTTTGGATATAGTGGAGGCAGTCTGCAAGTACAAGTCTACCTTCAGCATCAGTGTCAACCACTTCTACTGTCTGGCCAGACATTGTGCGTATGACATCGCTCGGTTTTACAGCTTTGCCATCTGGCATGTTTTCTACAAGGCCAACTACAGCTACAACATAGTGTGGGGATTTACTGAGCGCAAGCGTCTTCATAACTCCTGCAACCGTTCCTGCCGCAGCTTTATCCCATTTCATCGTCGTCTGTTCGATCGGCTTTTTAATGCAGAGGCCGCCTGAGTCAAAGCAGACACCTTTGCCAACAAGTGCAATTGGGTTTGCTTGGTCTGATCCTTTCCAGATCATACAGGCGACGCGGGCTGGTTTGTCGCTGCCCTGGGCCACGGCAAGAAGCGCCGTCATACCAACTTTTGCAAGCTCATTTTCGTCCAAAATCTCTACTGTTACACCAAGAGCTTCAAGCTCAAGCAGCCTTTCGGCATAGGCACTTGGATAGAGGCAGTTTGCAGGCTCAGAGGTGAGGTTTTTTGCAAAAAATATGCCATCAATAATCGCCTGCATCGGGGCAAAGAGTGCTTTATCGCGTTCAGGATTGTCTGAGCGATAGATCACCTTTTTTATTTTACCGGGCGTTGGAGTGGTTTTGTACTTGTCAAAGCGGTAGTGTGAAAGCACAACTTCCTGTAGGGACTCTAAAGAGCCCTCTGCCACGATCGTGTCGGGGCTTATTTCGTTAACTTTGTTTACAAATTGTACTTCTATCATCTTTTATGTACCAGGTAATGAGTGTTACAACGCTTGCGGCAATAGCGATCGTTAAAAAGCCATGAGTATACACATCTATTGACTTTTCAGGTTCAGCTACTGCCATTAATTGGCTTAAAAATCCACTTGCGTAGTTTGCAAGCGAATAGCCGAGGGCAACTGCCCCCATAAGAAGTCCCGCATGGGCCTTTGGCGCCATGCTCGATGCCATGGCATACACAGTGGGGCCAATACAGAGCTCGCCAACTGATATCAAGACAACACTTGATACGGTGAGTGCGAACGAGCTGGATGGCACAATGCATGCAAGCCAGAGGGTGAAAAATGCCCCAGCGAGCATAACAAAGCTCATGGTGATTTTTTTCATGCCTTCAAACGGCATAAGGCGCGAAAAAAATGGACCCACAAGCAGTATCGTAAGCGGGTTACAGGTTATAAGCGATGCTGCCGGTATTATGCCCCGTTCCACATGGCGCTCAGCAAAAAGTACAAGGCTTGATCCAAGCTGCTCTTCACAGGCATAAAAAATTACAAGAAAGAGTAAGTAGAGTCCAAGGCGTCTGTAGGCAGCAAGTTCCTTATACATGTAATAAAAGGCGCCGCCAATCGCAATGGGAACAACGATTGCCACCACGCTATGATAGTAGAGCATCAAGGCCATAACAGGAGCTATGCAGGCACATGCTATGGTGCTTTGTATAAGCGCCTTTTTATCTACCTTCACAAGAAAGCCAAGGGCAATAAGCCCAAATAACATGCCAAGGCCTGCAAGGCTAAAGCCTGCATGCCAGCCATAGGCTTCGCCAACAACAGCACAAGCTGTGGTGGCTAAAAAGCCACCTAGATTAATGCCTGTGTAGTAGAGTGTGTAGCCAGCATCGCGGCGCGGGTCATTCTCGGTATAAAGCTGACCCAAAAATGCGGCAATGTTGCTGCGAAAGAGGCTAGAGCCCGTTATAATGCACCCAAGGCCTAAAAAAAACTGATGGAAGGCCATCAAAAGATGGCCAAACATAAGAAGGAGCGCCCCGGTTGCAATTGAGCGCTTGAGGCCAAGGTAGCGATCTGCCACAATGCCCCCAAAGACTCCTCCAAGCTCTACAAGTGTTGTGTAGAGGGCGTACATGCCAAAGGCCTTTTCATCGCTGTAGCGATACTCATGTACCATAAAGAGCACAAGAAGCACCCGCATGCCATAAAAGCTAAAGCACTCCCACATAGAAACAAAGTTTACTATGTAAAGAGATTTAGGCTGTTTTTCCATCCCGCTCCTCCATTACGCTTGCACAGTATATGTGATCTGGCCGAAAGTCTACCTCGATATTTGGCACCTCTCGGACAGCTTTTACAGGCTCTTGAGAAAAGCTAGAAGTAAACTCCGCCATTTTTGATAAAGAGACCTCCAAAATGGTAAATATGCCCACTTCCGAGATCGTCTCTTCAAGAGGTTTATACTTTCTATAGCCCTCTAACACCATTACAGGTTCATGAGAAGGGAGTTCTGCCACCTCTTCCTCATTCATGATGCGCTCTTCTGGCATATGCATAAATACTCTATCGTCGATAGCTCCCGCGATCGGCCTGTTGCAGTGAAAGAGTTTGTTTTTTACTATTAAAACACCTCTCATTGCCCTCATAACGGCAATAACGCTTCTTGTCTGTTCAACCGCCATAATTCCAGAAGATGCGGTACGCACCTCACATTCTGGGGCAAATTGCTGTATAAAGCGTACCGCTTTTTTAGACTCTTCTACTTGCAACGTGTGAACCCAGTTGCCGATATTCATAAACTTTCCACCGACACGGCATTTGGAGCTATTTTTCATAGCCTCAAGCGGGTCTGTGTTGGTGAAGGGGATCTCTTGGCCCTGTTCCATCTTTAAATCAAAGACGATGTTTAAGATGCGAAAGATCACCAAATCTCTAAAGTCGCTCGTTACCTCAAAATCAATCCCCACATGGCGAGTGTAGTCTACAACGCTCATGCTGCAGGTGCCAATTGGAGGTTTTTCAAACATTGCTTCTACTTGCTCTAACTTTTGTAAAACAAGTTCATGCACGCGGTGAGCTTCACGAAGAAGATCTTTACTTTTCATCTTTTGCTGCACATCAAGTGCGGTCATTTGACAGCCAAAGTTTTTTATTATGGCATCAAATTTTCGGTACCGCCCATGTATCATAGCATCTGTTGCAGAGTGTGTAATGGTAAGCACAAGATGCTGAAATGCGAGCATTCTTTGGTAGTTCACTTTAAAGTGGGCCGGTTTACCTTTTGCCGGCAAAGTCATACTTTTTTCCTCAAACGGGATTGAGGAAAAAAATGATATCGTATTCATATCAATAAATTCCTTGAAAATATGAGAAAATTAGACCATCAAGAGATGGCGAATAAAAAAACTGTAAAAATAAATTGGATTAAATGAGCGAGCGCAGTCGCAGAATAATGGACAGGAGGGAAGCAGATGAAAAACGAACTACAGGTTTCGGATAACAACAACACGATTCTTTATATTGCATAATGACCTCCTTTTAACTATACTTGGTCGCCCCAACTATAATCTATATAAACACTAATTGTCAAGTGAACGTTGCCCCGCTACCGCCTCAACAAGATCTTCTTCGCGTGGCTCCAGAGGACTTTTTAGACACTGCCTGTGAAAGAATCCCAACGATTGCAAAAGGTGCTCTTTTGCTTGTTGCAGCTGCCTTTACCTTCTATAATGGCTATTCGTTTTACTACAATCTAAGCACCAAACCAACAGCCAACAGTCTTGCTCTTTATGCTATTGGCTTTACCGGCGGCATGCTGGCCTGCTGCACGATACAATCCTACGTTCCATCTTGCTGCTCTCGACCAAACGGAGCAGCCTTACCAGACGTTTGAGGTGTTCTGGTCTTTAATATCCAAAGACTAAGATTTTTAGGTTTGCAAAAAGCGACCTGTTGTAAAAAGGATGGGGAGTTACAAAATCCTGCGCGAGTTTATAGGTGGCGCCTGCTGCACATAACGCTGTGGTGATAACATTTTCTGTGCCAATGACCTTGCAAGCATCTGATACATAAGGCAGTGATTCTACCCCTAGGACAATCGCATTCGTAATTGGCTGCCAACTAGGGACTGTGCTTGCATAATTAAATGCCACTTTGGCAACCATACCAATTACCACGCCTTTAAGGGTTACTGAAAGCGGGTGTCGATCGAGGTTATAAATAGCCACAGATCGTTCATCGGTTGCACCATAAGCAATAGGAATTCCCCAAAATTTGACCTGTACAGCAGTTTCACATGCGTTCATAAAATCTCCAATATTTAATATCCCTTGATTATATAATACAGCGTAGTAAAAGTGTTATAATATCCAGTTTTTAAAAATACAATATATGCTTTCATCAATTCAAAACTGGGGCCTGCTTGAATATCGTTCAATTAAGTGCTTAACCACCCATTTCTAGGTATTTTACTTGAAGAATAGATCATGTTAAATAATGCGCAGATTTGCTAAAATAATTTAAATATGGCGACTCTTTATATAACATTTTCGGCATTTCTTACGGCATTTGGGAATTTTCTGATTCGAAGGGGCGTCACAGCAGCTGGCGATCCCTACATTTTTCAACGCTTTCTGACTGCTGCTCTCTTTGCCATACTCATTATCTTTGTCCAGTATGGCACAGTTCAGCTTGATACCCAGATCTTCTGGATCGCCTGCATTGCAGGACTTACGCTTGGCTTTTTACAGTATTCGATTGGCAAGTGCCTTGAGCATGGTCCGGCTGCCTTAAGCTTTATGTTTATCAGCAGCATGTGCGTGATCCCTCCAATCATTATGTTTTTTCTTTTTGGGCCGGAACACGGGCATGATTACACCTTGCGAAACTTAGCAGGTGCCACACTTGTTATCGCTGGCTTATTATGGATGGGGCTATCAGAGAAGAAGGTGTCCCCTTCATCCAAATGGCGTTTCTGGATCGCGACTGCCTGCAGTGCCGGTTGTCTTTACCAGCTGATTCTGCAATGGCGAGCACTTTTAATACAGGAACAGGAAAGCAACATTCAAGGCGATCTCTTTGTCCCCATAACTCTTATCATCGCCGCCTGTTGCCAGATGCTTATTTCAAAGCCTGCCTTTTCAAAAACGGGAGGCCTGTTTGCCGGCATTATATGCAGCCTTTCTACCCTCCTACTTATACTGGGCACCGAATGTGCCCTTACAGATACAGAAAAGGCCATTATCTTTCCTCTCAACACGGTGTTGCTGATCACCCTCTGCAACGTCTGGGCCAAATTTTACTATAACGAAAAAATCAACTGGCCAGCGAATGGGTTGGCTGCGCTTGGCATTGCCATTAACTAAAAAGCCGATTGCAAAGCTAGAGCCCATGGCAAAAACGCCCTCTTGAGCGATTTTGCTCCCGGCCCCCTCTCTCTATTCGACTTGGAGTTGTTGCTCGGGGCTGGTTTCAGCCGCCAAAGCGGCGAGCAAACTCACTCAAAATCACCGTTTTTTCCGAGGTCGCTAGTTTTGCAAAAGGCTCTTTAAGGTCCATTAATTATATAAATGAGTTTAATTATGTGTCTAAATTTTTTCCTAACCCCATGCTTAGATAAGTTTTTTTGCGCCTTTCGAATCTCAGCGTCTTTGCGTTGAGAAAAATCACACACACTTTCGAAAAGATGCTGTAAGCCTGTTTTTGTTATTTAGGAGACGCTTTAGGTAAATAGTGAGATCAGGTAGTAGCAGCTTATGGAAAGGGCAGCGCCGGCTGGAATGGTGACAATCCAGGCAAGGGCGATGTCGCGGATCATGCGTAGGTTAAGGGCTGCAATGCCGCCGGCAAGGCCAACACCAAGCACTGCACCCACAAGTGTGTGCGTGGTAGATATTGGAAAGCCAAGGCGTGAGGCAAGAAGCACCGTAAGCGCTGCAGCAAACTCAGCAGAAAAGCCGCGGCTTGGAGTAAGCTCTGTAATTTTGCGTCCAATTGTCTCGATAACGCGCCAGCCCCATGTGGCAAGCCCCGCCACAATACCTGCGCCGCCCAGAATAAGGATCCAGGTTGGAATGGTGGCTTGAAATACGGTACTGTTTGTTTCTGTAATGCTGATGATGGCTGCAAGCGGGCCAATGGCGTTGGCGACATCGTTTGCTCCATGAGAAAAGGCCATAAGGCATGCGGTGCACACCTGCAGTACGGCAAAAATGCGCTCTACATAGGTAAACTCTTCGTGCATGCTATCATGAATGGGTGTCTTTACTTTTCGACAAATGAGTTTTGTACATAGCCCAACAGCTGCACCGGTAAGCAAAATCAGCTGCAGCTTTTCTATAGTATGGGATAGGCCAACAAACATAAATACCATAACCATGCTTGCAGCTATCCAGGGGAGTGCTTTTTTTGTCGACTCTAGAGGATGGTTGCTGTAGAAGATGCGCTTTCGCAGTATCGAAAAAAAGACAAAGCCAACAGCTGCTCCCATAAGAGGTGACACCACCCAGCTTCCAGCAATAGAGAGCACCTCGTCCCAGTAAATAGCGCCAGTGCCGCCAACAACCGCACCAAAGCCTACAATTGCGCCCACAATAGCGTGTGTGGTGGAGACGGGTAGGCCAAAATAGGTAGCTAGCTGCAGCCAGATGCCACAGGCAAGAAGCGATGCTAGCATGCCGTTGACAAGTATCTCTGGGTTATTAGCAAAAATGTGAGGATTAATAATGCCTTGCTGAAGCGTTTCTGACACGTGAGAGCCAAAAAAGACCGCGCCGCAAAATTCAAAAATTGCCGCCACAATAACCGCCTGACGTATCGTGAGCGCTTTAGAGCCTACAGATGTTCCCATGGCGTTTGAAACATCATTAGCTCCAATGTTCCATGCTGCATAAAAGCCAAACAGCAAACTAATTATAAGTATCGGTTGGTAATCAATCATTTCACATCTAGCGTTGTTCGAATACAGTCAGCAAGTTTTTCGGAGGTGTTGGAGATCGTTCCGACAGCCTGAAAGATCTTATCCCAAAGATAAAATACAGCGTAAGAGATTTTATCTTCAGACTGATAGAGGCAGCGTAAAAGCTCGCGCTGAATAACATCTGCTTCATGTTCTAAAAATGCCACTTTGTCGCACATATGCTGCACCTTTTCTGCTTCAGAGCCGCCAAAAGAGGATTCTAAAAGCTCATGCAGCTCTTGAATGATGGTGCGGCTTGCTTCAAAGCATTCTATATTTTTTGCTAAAAACTTTTCAAAGGGTGCTTTAAGCGATTCATGAAGTTCAAGTGGGCGTATTGTGAGCAGCACAGCAATGTCTTCTACGCTGTCTGCGATGCTATCCTGCAGCTCCAAAATCTCTAAAAAGGTATTTCTGTTTATCGACAAAAAGAGGTTGGAGGGCATGTTGTTGCGAATTTCGCTCTTCATTACATCGGCCTGATGTTCAACAGAAGATATTTCGAGAGCCGTTTTGGCAGGTTCCTGGAATAGTTTATCAAGGAGATGCACACATTCGGCTACCTTCTCCATGTGTCCTTGCAACGGGGCGAAAGGAGAGCGGGCAAATAAGTTAAGTATATGAAGCATAATATGAAATATGTTAGTTTTGCGAACATTCTAACTGTATTAGGGCATTGTTGTCTGTAATGGAAAAACTTTTAGCGGTAGAGGGGCTCTCTGTTTCTGTTGGCTCCCACGAAATTGTAAAAGAGATCAGCTTTGATATTGAGCAGTCAAAGCGCCTTTGTCTCGTAGGAGAGTCGGGTTCTGGTAAGACGACAACATCGATGGCCATAATGGGGCTGCTTTCAAAAAAACGTGGGTTTCGCTCAACCGGTAGCATCCGCTATCAAGATAAAGAGCTTATCGGAATAGCTGAAAAAGAGCTCAATCGCTTACGCGGCCCCGAAATTGCGATGATTTTTCAGGATCCATCAGCAAGTTTAAACCCCATATTTTCTGTGGGAGATCAGATTCAGGAGATGTTTCTGGTGCATACTGAGGCATCAGAGGAAGAGGCAGAGGTAAAAACCCTCGAGGCGCTTCAGTCAGTAGGGCTCGATATACAGCATCCATTTGATGTGTACCCTCATCAGCTTTCAGGCGGCATGAAGCAGCGAGTGATGATAGCTATAGCTCTTGCTCTAGGCCCAAAATTGCTTATTGCCGATGAGCCTACAACGGCATTAGATCTTACGGTGCAAAAAGAGATACTTGAACTTTTAAAGAAGTTTCAGGGTTCGATGCTGCTTATTACGCACGATTTTGGTGTCGTAAAAGAGATGGCCGATATGGTCGCTGTGATGTATCAGGGTAAAATTGTAGAGTATGCAAGTATGTATGATATCTTCCACAATCCGACTCATGAATATACAAAAAAGCTTTTGGCTGCTCGCCCAACAAAAGAAAATCGTAAAAAGATGTTAGCTGTATGACCCTGTTGCACTGTCAAAATCTCTTTAAATATTTCCCTGTTCAAAAAGGGCTTTTACGTCATGTTGTGGGCAATGTGAAGGCGCTTGACGATGTAAGTCTTACAGTTGCCGAAAAGGAGATTGTAGGAGTTATTGGCGAATCAGGATCTGGCAAAACTACCCTCGCACGATGCTGTATGCGCCTTGTAAAACCTACATCTGGGCAAATTCTGTTTGATGGTGTCGATATCACCGAGATGTCAGAAGAGCGTTTACGACCCCTTAGAAAGTCTTTTCAGATCGTATTTCAAAATCCTGCCTCCTCACTCAATCCGCGCATGATAATTGGCGATACTCTTAAAGAGGTGATAGAGTTTCATCAGATGTCAGATGATGCGGCTGGCTATTCACACATGCTTATGAAAAAGGTAGGGCTGGATGAAAAATACCTCACGCGCTACCCACACGAGCTTTCTATAGGCCAGCAGCAGAGAGTCTCACTTGCAAGGGCCCTTGCTACGCAACCTAAGCTCCTTATACTTGACGAATGTGTCTCAGCGCTTGATATATCTGTTCAAGCCCAGATTCTCAACTTGCTTTTAGAACTTCATGAAGAACTTAATGTAAGCTATCTTTTTATCTCTCATGACATTGGGGTCATTCAACATCTCTCAGACACTATTGTAGTGATGAAGGCGGGGCAAATTGTGGAATCTGGCCCTGCAGAACAGATTTTATATGCCCCCCAGCATCCCTACACCAAACTCTTGCTTGCCGCTAAACTTTTAGATTGAAAGTTATAGCCTTGTTGGGAAAAATGAAGCGAAATGAACCCTATGGAATACCATGCTCAAATCATCTCTTCAGATCGCATTAGTCCTTTTTATGCCCTATCTTGCTGCGCGAGAGCTCAATGACGTTTTACCTGATCGCTATCCTGACGTTTATGAAGAGGTGGCTGTTTTACCCTTTAATGACCATGGCTGGTATCCTCATGGACAACGTTTTGAACGAATTATTCGTGAATATAAGATAAAAAACGTGCTTGAAGTGGGTTCTTGGCTTGGGGCTTCTACTCGCCATTTTGCTACCCTTATTCCTGAAGGAGGCAAGGTCTATGCTATCGATCACTGGCTGGGCTCTGAAGAGCATCTTCAGATGCATGTTCGCGACTGGCTCCCAACACTCTATCAGCAGTTTTTATCCAACGTTATTCATATGCAGCTCGTTGATAAAATCGTACCTGTGCGAATGAACAGCCTAGAGGCGGCAAAAAAGCTTAAAGCCCTAAATCTTGATATTGATCTGGTCTACATTGATGCAGCGCATGATTATGAATCGGTCTACAAAGATATTTGTGCATGGTATCCCTACATAGCAGAGAAGGGCATCATGACGGGCGATGACTGGCATCATGGTCCTATCCAGCAAGCAGTAGAGCGCTTTGCTCACGAAAATAACCTTCAGATCATCTCTGATAACAACTTCTGGATGTTTGCGCCTACACACACCAGGGACGAAAAATAGGGGGCGTGCCCGTATGCGTGCCCGTGCCCGTGCCCGAAATCGCACGTCTTCACCGCATAAGCTTTGTGGGTACATTAAGTCTGTTTTAAATGGTAGATGATAGTCTTTTGTTAAAGAGATAGACTTGTTGGTGCGCGTAGTTGCGATGTTGACTCAGATCGCACAAAAAGCTGAATATTTAAAATAAGCGGGCACGGGCACGGGCACGCACACGGGCACGTGCCTAATTCTTCGTTCACGATCTGTAGACATCGCCTTGACATTCTAACTGCCCGCTGATATATCACCTTATTTGCATACGTGAGGCAACTATGTTTCAAATAAATGGTGATTCCTTATCAGATAGTTACTTTTTTGGTTTGAGCTGCCGATATAAGTTTAGTAAAGGCAAAGTTCATGTGTCAGACTTTTCTGCTGACAAAACTATTCAAAAAGTATTTGATCTTAAAGTGGCGCGGTTGCCTCAAGAGATGCCTGTTGATGATGTCCTTGATGAAGAGAGACAGATAAAGTGGTTTCTTACAAATGGCTATGTGCCCCAGCGTGTTGATAACGATACAAAGGTCTGTTTTGTAAAGGCATGTACTGAAGAGCAGGATATTCGAATTCAGGAGCTTTCAAGAAAGTGTGAAGATTCAGCAACGCTTCTTGCAAAGTTTTCACGATGGATGCGCGATAACAAAAGTGAAGATACGAGGGCAGAAGAATATCAGGGCTGGCATACCCTGCTTGCGAGATGCGGTGAGGCCGAATTTAAGAAACTGGTCCCGATTATGTATGACCTGATAGAGGAGTGTAAGCAGTTTCTGAAGAAAAAGCAGCTCTTTGACGCTGAAGAGTGCCTTGTTGCCCTGCAAAAGCTCACCTTGACAACCTATATATTCACCGATTTGCATGCGGACCTTCTTTCCTTCACAGGAGCCACAAAACACGCCGCGGCGAAATATCTCGCTCTAAGCGGAAGGTCGGTGGTTTTTTTAGAAAAGGCTCTTCGATGTGATCCCGAAAATCCTGATGTTGCTGCAGCTATTGTAGACCAAGATGAACGTGCGCAGCATTGCTACTTAACGGGCTATCTGGCTTGTAAGAATAAAAGAAGTGAAATAGCGCAAGGCTATTTGACGAAGGCAAAGTATATTGACAAGAAACTTGTTGCTGAGATTTTTTCACCTCGTTCCCAGACAGCAACTCCGCTTTCAAGAACATCTGAGAGTCGTCAACAGGCTCAGCCTGTTAGGGTGCTTGACGTTTCTGTTGGCTTCTTAAAGAAGCAATATAGAGACGCACCTACTGTCGAACATGAATTACGTCTTTTGTGGGAATATGATGGGAATAGAGATTGGGTACGATCGGAATATTTTGCACGAAGGCTTTATACGCAAACAGAACGCTATGATGTTGGGATGGCTCTTGCTAGAGCGCTTGTGGGACAAGATAAGCGAGATGAAGCCGAGCGGTTTTACTTTCAGCTTGCAAAGGTAGAGCGTGAGGCTGCAAATGATAAGGCTACAAAGGTAGAGCATAAAGCTGCACACATAGAACGCGTTAAGGAGTGTCTTTCAAATATAAAAAATTATAATGCGTTTACAACAGAAGAAAAGAGGGTGATCTATCTTCTACTTTTGGAAGTGAAGGAAGACGAAAAGCCTCTCAAAGAGGTTTTAAAGGCTACAAGAGTATCGAGAACTGTGGCTCCAGCGCCTATTTCAAAACGATATCATCATTCTGGTGAATGGGCATGGTGTGCAGTTGATCATCCGCACTATGTAGCATGTGCTTCGACTGTTACCGAACTGTTTCTATTTACAGGTAAGACTGTAGAGGTTGGTAGCAGGAGTTATCTTCTTGAGATGACTCTGAATCTGCCTGATGACGTACAGCTATTTGGAAAAGAGCGCATACTTTGGGCGCTTGAGCAGGGCTATATCCCGCGTGTGTATGAGGACAGAGTGTTTTTTGTTGAAAAGAGCTTTTCGTTTGATAGTCTAAAGCCATGCTGTGAAGATTTAGAAAAGTGTAAAACCTATCTAGAAGAGGGTCATAAAGGCCTGGCTTCCTACTATATGCATAAAGCCTATTCAGAAAATCCGAATTCTGAGGAGTGCCGCTTTTTTTATGCTGAATTTCTTTTGCTTACAGATAAGCCAAAAGAGGCTTTAGAGCACTTTTTGTCCCTTAAAAAACCAACGCTCTATTCACTGCAGCGAGCGGTAGTGGCAGCCTCTCTTTGTAATGAGGCAACTATTAATGGGCTTTATAAAAACGCTGAGAATAAATCAGAAGACCCTCAGCCCCTTAAGGTTCATCGCACCATCTTTACCCGACAAGCCGACGGCGAGAGCTTTGGAGAGCTTGTGGCAGCGCTTGCGTGTCAAGAAAATCCCCTTGAGCGAAAAAAGCTCTATCAAAAGCTCGCAGAGATATCCTCCAATGAAGTGCATGTTGCAAAATACTACCTTGCAAAAGCTGAGCTTGAGGGTGGCGTCAATCCAGTTAGTCTCAAATTAGCGCGAGAGGGTCGTAAAAGAAAAGACATGCAGCAGTTTGCATCCTTTTTAAAAACCAAACGAGCAGTAAAAAAGTGCATCCCAGGTCTTATACGCCTTGTAGAGGCCAAAGAATATGAAAAGGCAGAAGATCTCGTTTGGCAGGCCAGAGATGCCTACCGTGTAATGGCTGTACAGGAGCTTGTCAATCAGCTACATGAAAGTTGGCTTCAATATGTTCGAGGAATGAGGCAGGGTGATACATTTGCTCCATTTTTTGCTACAGATCTCTTTTGCTCACAAGTGGCTACGATCAAAGCTTGCCAAGATTCTACACAAACAATATCTGCATGCATGAGTGAATTGGAGCAGGCTGTTGCAAGAAGAGACTTTGAAGCGGCAAAGAAGGCTCTTTTACGCGTTCATCAGTTGGCTGAGGTAACTGATATACAGGATGAAATGAAGCAGCTTTTTATCGATTATTCCCATCTTCCCTTTTTGCCAACTTGGGAAGAACGGTTTGACTCGCTTTTTGCAGGTGTTTTTATCGAGTCTCCTATCTGCACGGAGGTGCCCTTAGGAGCGCTTGAGGTCAATCTTGAAGAGATTGAAGAGAGAGAGGGAACATATAAGGCAATTAATGCAGTTTTATCTCAACATACGAAGGCAAATGGCGTACGGTTTTTGCTCTGTCTCCATGCTTTTTTCTATTTTAAAGAGCGGAAGCTCGAAAAACAAGCTGTCTATTTTTACAAAAGAGCCTTTGATCTAAATCAAAACAGCCTTTTGTTTGATTGTGCAACAATCTTGCAGCTTACAACAAGGCGTGAACAAATTGAAGTGTATAACCGTGTAGTGGGTATTTGCGAATCAGAAAAAGCTCTTGAGGAGTATTTAGAGAGCCAGCGAGATTTTATTGCTGTAAGTTCTTTAGAGGGCTATGTCAAAGAGCAGTGTAGAGCGGTTTTAGTGATGATGGAACAGGAGGAAAAATGCCGCTCCACATTGGTTGTAATCGACACCTTGCTAGAAAAAAAATGTTATGGACCACTTCCTGGACTTTTTCAGCTCCTTACACCTTCAACCGCTAGAGATAAGCGCCAATGTATTTGGTGCAAGGCAACGAATCAGCACTTTGGATTCTCTACAGCCCTTAAGGCCCTTAAGGCAGCCTATCTTCAAGAAGAACATCCCAAAAGCGATCTCCTTAAGCGTCTTGTAGATAAACATGTCACGCGTAGTGAGACAGAGCGCGTCCAGGAGCTTCTTGCAGATGGGAGGGAAGATGAAGCGGCTCAATACTATTTTGATCGAGCCTTTTTCTTTTTTCTTGAGGGCAAGCGTGACGAGGCTGCAAAAAGACTCCGGGCATTGCAGGAGCTAGATCCTGAGCAAGAATATTTTAACCTTGAAGAGCGACTGATCATTACTATGCTCAACATGAATATTCTCAACATGGATCTGCTCAGCATGCAGCTGCTCGAAAAGCAGCTTGCTGAGACTCAGCTTGACAACTAACCAAAGAACCTCAATCTAGCATTTTTTCGTACGAAAAAATGCTAGATTGAGCAATTTTTCCTAGGAAAGATTGCTGATTTGTGCATAATAAGGGGTATGAGAAGGACTTTTTTAGATAAACTTGTGGCCTGGAAAACAAGCCCCAGACGTAAGCCGCTTATTATTAAGGGTGCAAGGCAGGTGGGTAAAACCTATCTGTTACGGCAGTTTGGCCAGATGCATTTCCCAAATTGTCATTACTTTAATTTTGAAAAGCAGGAGGAATTAGCTCGTCTCTTTGCCTATAATCTTGAGCCCCAGCGCATTATAGAAGAACTTGAGATCTATCAGGGAAGAAAGATTGACATCATAAATGATCTCGTAGTTTTTGATGAAATTCAAGCCTGTCCAAGAGCCCTTACGAGCCTCAAATATTTTCAAGAAGATATGCCGCAACTTGCGCTCGCAAGCGCAGGCTCTCTTTTGGGAATTTATTTAGGGCCGGTTTCATTTCCCGTAGGTAAGGTCGATTTTCTTACCCTTTACCCAATGTCCTTTGAAGAGTTTTTATATGCGTGTGAGGGAGATAGATCACTTAAGTTTCTTACATCAACAGAGCGAATCCCTGAACTTGTCCATGATCATCTCTGGAAACAGCTAAAACTCTATTTTATTGTGGGCGGAATGCCCGAGGTTGTTGATATATTCTGTACTCATCGCGCACACCTATTCGATGCTTTTCGTGAGGTAAGAATAAAACAGGAGGCTATTTTACTTGCCTATTACGGTGACATTGCAAAACATTCCGGTAAAGAAAATGCAATGCACATCGAACGGGTATTGCGCTCTATCCCATCACAACTTGCCCAAACGCAAGATGGTTCCGCCAGAAAATATTCGTTTAAAGATGTTATCCCAGGTGCAAGCCGTTATAGCCGTCTTGCAGGCCCTATAGATTGGTTGCAGGCATGTGGGCTTCTTATAAAAGTTCCTATTGTGCATACGGCTCAAGTCCCTCTTATGGCATTTGCCAAGGAGAATGATTTTAAGCTTTACCTCTTTGACGTGGGGCTGTTGGGGCAGATGAGCGGCCTTGACCCTAAGGTCATTTATGAGTATGAGTATGGAACATTCAAAGGCTATTTCGCGGAAAATTTTGTAGCTCAAGAATTTTTGTATTCGGGTGCCACACAGCTCTTTAGTTGGCATGAAAAGAGCGCAGAGATTGAATTTTTACGTGATGTTGAGGGTGCGCTTATTCCGATCGAGGTAAAATCTGGCTGGGTAACAAAGTCCAAAAGCTTAAAAGTGTTTAGCGATCGATACCAGCCACCCTATCGTGTAGTCTTTAGTGCAAAAAGTATTGCCATCAGCGATGACGGAACGCTCAGGCGCTATCCGCTCTACCTTGCTAACAAATTCCCTTTTGCAGCGACCGCTTAGTCTGCAAGTAATTGCAAAGTCGAGTGGCTCTGAGGTGAATTGTCTACGGTCTATTCCTGACACTTTTTTACAAGTTCAGACTTTAAGAGCATGTCGCCAAAACCTTTGATGTTGACATCCAGGTTGTGTCCATTGACAGGCTCTATAAGACGAATGCCTTTAATTTTTGTACCTGCTTTGATGGGGTTTGAAGCGCCCTTTACCTTGATGTCTTTTATAACAGTTACGCTATCGCCATCATTGAGGATGTTTCCATGTGCATCTTTTATGGTAATCGTTGCTTCAGTTTCTACGGGTTCATCTTTTGCCCATTCATGGCCACACTCGGGGCAAATAAGGAGGCTTCCATCTTCGTAGGCATATGAGGAGCTGCACTTGGGACAATTTGGTAAATATTCCACTCTAGAATCCTTTAAGGTGTGTTTTCCATTTTCGCAAAAAACTTATTTTATGTCGAGCGGGGTTACACAATTTTAAGGTAGCTGCTTTTGAATTCACGAGAGGCGCTTATTTCTTGAAAGCGAGCTCTAAATTCAGAAATCGTAGGGCGCTGTTCTGGATCGAGACGTGTTGCTGACCAGATCAAATGGTCTAGGCTATTTCGATCTTCTGGTTCTTGGTAGCTACTTTCGTAGGATGCGATGTTCTCGGGATCTCTAAGTGCTGCAAGCTTTCCTATTAACGCAAGGCGGCTATCTGTTCCGCCGTAGATTGGATGGCTCACAATTCCGCCCTCTTTGAATACATTTTGCAGGATCATGCCCCAGCTCCAGATGTCTGACTGTTTTGTGATTTTGTCGGATTCGTTTTGATTGCTAAAGAGGATCACCTCGGGAGACATATATCCTGGCGTTCCTCCGGAATGTCTTTTGAGGGAGCTATCAGATTCTTCAACTGCTAAGCCAAAGTCACAAACAACGCCGTTGCCTTTATTTGTAACAAGTATATTGAGTTCCTTTAAGTCGCGGTGGATATAGCCTAATTGTGCAATTCTTTCAGAGCCAAGAAGCGCTCCATCAATCATCTGGCACAATTGCAGTTTTTCTTCATCGGTTAGTGGTCCATTACCTGCATCGAATAGTTCAGCCGCATCCGCAAAATTGATTACCTTATGGCCACCAAGTTGAAATCCTGCTGCCTCTTGTACCATTACCCTATCCCCAGACTCGAGTGCGACAACCGAATGCATTTTGACAACGCCTTCACCCTGGAATTTTTTTGTAAGGTCGATTTCACGTTCGTATTCTTGGCGTTCAATGGTGTCATCAATTTTTCGTGGGGCCGCTGGAGCTAATTGTTCTAGGTTTATCTGCCTATTAACATCTACGAGAATTTGTGATTGCGCATCTCCAACTTGGGAATCCACAACCATAGAGGTTGGCTCATCAGCTTCGCTGGAAATTGTTGAATCATGGTCGTTGTTGCTCTCATCTCCTAAAACTACCATTGATTGTATTTCGTTTTGAGAAGCTATTTCTTCTTGGAGGCTAGCAGATTGGAGGCTAGCAGACCTGTCTCTAGCAGTTGCTTGATCTGGTTGAAATCGATCAAAGCTATCGTCGAAGCTGCCAAATGAGGATTTAGATGGCTGCTCTCGAGTTGGCCTTAAGGTGACAAGCTGTGGCTGTTCCTGAGGGGATTCCTGGGCAAAGTATGAGGTGGCAAGGCGGCATGTTTTGAACCCTCCCTTGTCGGAAACTTGATCGGTTTGGATAGTCACTCCGCTATGCGAAATATAAAATGTATGGCCGCCAGTTTGCAGTTCTGCATCAAAAGAGTGTTTTCCTTTAATCGTTGCAGAAAACAGTTTTTCTACGCTTCTTACAATTGATGGGTCAAGTCCCGTCTGTTCGCTACGTTTGGCAATAGAAGGGGAGTGAGTAGGACTTGTCTCTGGGCTAAAACCTGCAGTAAGTCTGTATGTAAGTCGCTTCATCATGGAAAGTAGGGCCATCTCTGGGCTGCAGTTCAGTAAATGTGCCTCCTGTTGCACAGTCTTTTCGTCCAGTTTATATTTATCTTTAAGATGAGAAACTGTTGTGTCAAAGTCAGATTTTAGATCCTCTGGTGGCAGCGCTTCTACAAATTTCAAGGCTACTTTGAGTGTGGAGCTAGCTTCTTGATTCCCGAAGGTTTGAATACTATCGTGTATTTCAGCTCCGAAAATTCGAACGTTTGCATCATCCTGATTGGCTATGATAAGATTTGCACAATCGCGCGCAACGTCTAAAAGCTCCTCGGGTGATGACTGCTCGTTCAGGCAAGAAGCCGTTTGCCGTAGCTGATCCATGAGCTGCTTGGCATCTGGGCCTTTTGCATTACCGGATGAAGGTACTTGGCTAAAAGCCAGTCCCTCATGATTTTGTGAAATAGGCGACTCTAATCCCATCCTTGCCTCTAAAAGATGCTTCTACCCTCATTATATACTGTATAAAATATATTTTATAGCTATTTAGAGTAATCTCTAGCTAAATCGCTGTTTCAGAGCGCCTGTCTCATAGCGTACAGGGTAGTACTGCAAAAGCTCTTCGACAAGCTCTTGGGCCTCTTGGGTGAAGGGGTCTTGCGGCGGAGTGCCGTTAAAGAGGGCAATATCCTGTTCAAGAAGCTCTTTTGGGTCAAGATCGCCATGTTGAAGCTCATGGCTAAAGATAAGCTGCTGACGAAAGAGCGATGTAAAGAGCGCTCGCTCAAAGGGTGATAGCGTGTGCGGTTCAACGTTTAAATGCTCAGAGAGCTGCAGAAGATAGAGCGATGTGTAGGGCGAGTCGGCTGTAAGGGTAGAGTTTTGCTTGAGTAGCCATTCATCCTGCATGCGATGTATAGGCGCCTCAATGTGCTCTTTGATATATTCCTCAGCCTTTTCAAGTTCACAAGGAAGAGGGAGTTTTTGTATAAGCGGACGCAGTTTTTCGAGCTGCGCTTTTTTGCGTACGATGTGCGCTTGAGCCTTTGTAAAGAGGGATCCTGTTGGCAGAAGGTCTTTTGCAAGCGCGCGTTTCTGCTCTAAAAACAATGCAAATTTGGGGCACATCTTTGGTCGTAAAAGATGTGGAAACAGAATGTCTGAAAGCGGCATGCCAATATACTGTGAAGGTGCTGGAAAGCCCGTTGGTGCTATATGGCTTATAAGTTCAAAAGTTACTGGAAGCGCAAGTTCGGGATGAAATGAATCGCGCTGAAAAGATCCCTGAATTTCATACTCACAACCAGGAAGGCGGCTTGTATGCATGCGGAGATGAAGCATATTGTCCTGTAACAGGTAGGCGCCTTCTGTAAGGGAGTAGCTTATGCTGCCTGTTTTTATAAGGGAGAGTGCCTCTACAAGAGTTATGCCTGCATCAACGAGTAGTGTAAGAGCTTTTGTTTTAAAAAGATCAAGTTCCACCTGCTTTGGAGCGCCAAAATCAGCATCGCTGTTTCTTTGTACGGACTGTAGGACGCTTAAAATCTTATCTGAGAAGGTTGGAATGTAGATCTCATGGCGTCGTACGCGCTTTTTTCCTGAGAGTTTAGAAAAAAGCTCGCGTAAGATGCCGCTTACGCTTGCTGGCTCCAGCTCTTCTTGGCGCACGCGCTCATTATAGGTGCGTGCTGTTTCAACAACGCGCCGGGCAAGGCTGCTATCTATGCGAGGAAGTGCCGAAGTGTAGGCTGAAAGCAGGTCTAGAGAGGGCTGCAGGTCCTTTGGAGCTGATTTTTGCTCCGTGAACTCGCGNNATTCATGTGCTTGTAAGAAGTTCACGTTCGCGTTCGGAAAGTTCGCGAAAGTGTCCTACAGGCAGCTTTCCGAGTACAAGTCCGCCGATGCGTATGCGTGTCAAACTCACTGTTTCAAGTCCTGCCTTTTCAACAAGGCGTCGTACTTCGCGTTTACGTCCGTCGCAGATTATTACTTTAAGTGTGCCGCGTCGAACCTTGCTTACGCTGAGCGGTTTTACAAAGGCGCCCTCTACCCACATGCCCTCAGACATAGTTACAAGGTGCTCATGCTGCACCTCTTTATCAACTTTTACGAGGTACTCTTTGGGAATTTTTTTGGATGGGTGCATGACGCTATTGGCAAACTCACCGTCGTTTGTCAGAATGATAAGGCCCGATGTGTCTCTATCAAGGCGGCCTACGGTGTACAGGCGTGCATTTACTGAGCCAATAAGGTCGATTGCGCGTTTTTTGCCCGGTGCATTGGTGCAGATGTAGCCCACTGGCTTATGTAAAATAAAATATTGTTTTGATTCTGGTCGCACACGTTTGCCGTTGTACATCACCACATCTTTTGCAACATCAACCATCGTCTGCGGCACGAGCGTAATTTTGCCGTTTACCGTCACGAGGCCTTCGAAAATGAGCTCTTCTGCTGCGCGACGAGACGCGATACCTGCATGAGCAAGAGCTTTACTGAGTCTTTGAGTAGCCACAAAACACCTAAATTTTGCACTACTATAGCACATCTAACGATAAAAACGATATAATGATAATAACGATATGAATGATAAAAAAAATAACAAGATGCGCAGGAGCGCTTGAAGCGGCAAGATAGGTGAAATCGGGCCTTTATTTTCTAGGTTCTCATGGCCTTTTTAGAGGGATTATTGTTCTATCATCCTGCTTATCATGCCGCTTGCGATCTTGCTTATCCTGTTATTTTTTTATTTAATATTAGCCTGATGCATATGCCTC
The DNA here is from genome assembly GCA_018239765.1 of Verrucomicrobiota bacterium. Lineage (GTDB taxonomy): Bacteria > Chlamydiota > Chlamydiia > Chlamydiales > FEN-1388 > SZAS-7. Next base: position 3,924 of record JAFEGT010000069.1, on the reverse strand, counting down.
CATATCTTGTTCTTTATTCCCACAGCGAGAATTCCTGTTTGAGTAGCCACAAAAGCCTATCATCTTGTATAAATAACGAAAAATCTAGAGGCATGAGAGTGGGTTATTTAATTTTGCTGCGCCATGGCGAGTCGATGTGGAATAAAAAAAATCTTTTTACGGGATGGGTCGATGTGCCTCTCTCTGAAAAAGGCATTCACGAGGCAACCGAAGCCGGCCACTTTTTATCCTCTATCCCTATTGATATTATTTTTTGCTCCACGCTTATACGCGGTATTATGACCGCCATGCTTGCTATGGCCGTACGAAAAGATGGCAAAACACCAGTAATACAGCACAAGAGCGGAAAGCTCGCAGAGTGGGCAAAGATCTATTCAGAATCTGCAAAACATGAAATCATCCCAGTTATCTGTGCTGATGAGCTTAATGAACGCATGTATGGCGAGCTTCAGGGGCTTAATAAGCGCGAAACCATGGACGCCTTTGGCGAAGAGCAGGTAAAGATCTGGCGCCGCAGCTTTAATGTCTGCCCACCAAATGGCGAAAGTTTAGAGCTCACTACAAAGCGCACCATTCCTTATTTTGAAAAACATATTATGCCAGAGATCCGTGCAGACAAAAATGTGCTTATCTCCGCTCATGGTAATTCACTAAGAGCCTGCGTAAAAGATATCGAAAAGCTTTCTGACGAAGAGGTGGTGTCGCTTGAGATTGCAACAGGCGAGCCTATTATCTACGAATGGACCGAAGAGGGTTTTGTCCGCAAGCACAACTATGACTGAAGAGATTTATCTTAACTACGCTAGCGCTTCAGCATGTTCTAAAAATGCCCTCATGGCGGCTATACCGCTTTATGAGCAGCATGAGGCCTCTTACGTATCTATTGAGCCTATAAAAACGCTCTTTGGCATATCTCAAGGGGATCAATTTGTCTTTACGTCAAGTGGAGCGGCTGCTTGTAGTATGGCCATTTTTTCGGCCTATCACTCCCAAACAAAGTTTGCAGGCAAAAACCACTTTATTGCGCGCGATATTGATGAAGCACCTTCCATACTTGCCATATCAAGTCTAGAAGAAGATGGCTGCTTTTTAAAACTTGCTCCTACAGCGAAACGTGGGTTTCTCACTCTGGATGACTTTATAGAAACAGTATCACCAAGAACCGCCCTTCTGTCACTTTCTTGGGCATCAGGCCATACTGGGGTGATTCAGCCGCTGGATGAGATTGCAGCAGTATGTAAAGAGCGTGGAATTTGGCTTCATGTTGATGCGACACATGTTGTAGGTAAGCTTGACATACGCTTTAGTGAGCTTCCTATAGATATTCTTACCTTTAGCGGACATGGCCTGCAAGCGCCTGTCGGCACTGGTGGGCTTATTGCAAAGCCTCATATTCCTCTTAAGCCTGCTGTATTTGGTGCTCCTGAAAATAGCCCCATGCTTGCAGCACTTGCTGAAAGCTGCCGTTTAGCGCTAGAAGATCAGAGCCTCTACTGCACAGAGGTTGCGCGCTTAAGGGACCTTTTTGAACAAAGCCTTGCCGAAGCGAGTGTTCTTTATAAAGATGAAGAGCGTGTGCCGCACATTACAGCCTTCAGCTTTCCAGGCATTCACAATGAGCTTTTAGCCTATGTGTTAAGGCGAAAGGGGATTGTAGCTTCTCTTGGGAGCTTTAGCCTTTCTAAAGATACTCAGGCAGATGAACTAGAGCGCGCCGCACAGATTATCAACGAAGCAGTAAAGCGCATGAAACGACTTTCCCGGGCATTTTTATGAACTATTGGAGCCGCTACAGCAAGAAACTTGCCCTTCGCATTGAAAACCCCTACTGCGTTGGTGTTTTTACTGACCAAGATGGTCTTGAGCGCGATGTGCATGTGGCAAGAGGGGCCTCTGGGTCATTTTCAAGCGGCAAAGTCATACAGTTTTATTGGCTTGTGGATAAAACGGATGGAGTTATTGTCGATAGCCGCTTTCAGGCCTATGGGCCTTCAGCGCTTATTGGGGCAGCAGAGGTTGTCTCTGAGCTTGTTATAGGCCGCAACTACGATCAGGCAGGTCGCATAACAAGCGAACTTATCGACCGGCATGTTCGTGATAAAAACGACCTTCCTGCCTTTCCTGAAGAGACCTATTCTGAAATCAACGCCGTTCTTGAAGCGCTCGACAAGGCAGTAGAAACCTGTAAAGATATACCTCTTAGCCAAAGTTATGTGGCTCCACCAATCACAGCGCGCGATGTTGAGGTTGTAGAGGGAGGTTATCCTGGCTTTATGGAGCTACCTCTTAAGCAAAAGCTTGCCGTGATTGAAGAGGTGATTGCAAAGGAGATTCGCCCCTATATTGAGCTTGATGCCGGCGGTGTTGAGGTGATTAATTTTCTCAATGACAAAGAGGTGATTATAGCCTACCAAGGTAGCTGCACCTCCTGCTACTCAGCAACGGGCGCAACCCTCTCCTTCATCCAGCAGGTGCTACGCGCCAAGGTCCATCCCGACCTTGACGTCATTCCTAATATGTAGGGTTACGATATGAACTTCGCCAGTAAATAGGCGCAAGTTGCTGCGGCAGCTCCTACGAATGCTGTTTGAAAGGCGCTCTTAAAACGCGGCGCGCCAGTAAAAAATCCCTTGGCAAAACCGAAAATAAATAAGGCAATGAGCGTTACCGTAGCAGAAATGAGTAATGCACTATATGAATCTGTGATAACAATATAGGGAAATAGTGGGATAATGCCCCCTATACAATAGGCTAAGGCGATTGTTATTGCACTATATAAAGCACGCTTTGGCTCTGGCTTTTCAAGTCCAAGCTCAAATTTCATCATAAAATCTTTCCAGGCGGTAGGATTTCTCTTGAGAGCTGCTACTACCGAAGAAGATTCATGTTGCGACACACCATACTGTGCAAAAATATCATATATTTCTTGCGCTTCTGCTTCAGGTTTATTGATAATTTCCTGCTGTTCTCTTTTGGCTTCGCTCTCAAAATGTTCTGCATCACTTTTTGCAGCTAAATAGCCACCTAAACCCATTGCAATTGAACCTGCAGCAATTTCAGCAAAACCAGCAGTCACGACAATATGCGTTTCGGCAATAGCGCCTGATATCCCTGCTGCCAAAGCAAAAGGGACAGTCAGGCCATCTGACATGCCAATTACTATATCGCGTACGGTATTGCCACCTGTAAAGTGCTCTTCTCTGTGATAGATAGTTTTCATAATTGCCTATAACCTGTAGCTATTCTAGTAAAAGCCTACACTAAATCTATCCGATCATTTCGTCCAGAAATAATAATACAAAAATAAACCATCATCTCAGTTCTCTTTCGAGAGATATCCAGATCAGTGAGGGCATTGGATAGCCTATTTTTAGAAAGACATTGCAGGATATTGCAGGATTTTACTTGGGGCTACTATGAACATCGAAAAATTGCTCAGTTTACCAGAATCTAAGACATTAGAGTTTAAGAGAGATCTCTCTTCATTAGACCCCATACTTAAAACAATTGTGGCATTTGCAAACACCGCTGGGGGCGTTCTTATTATAGGGCGCTCTCCTGACGGAAAGCTGTCGGGTATTGAAGGGGGGAATCGCAAAGGAGATTCGCCCTGGGATGACAAGAATGCAGTGGAAACACGTCTGCTTTGCCCTCTAAAATCGCCCCAAATATTGTCCTATTTACTGCAGTTCCGAAGGAACGACTTCAATAATAGCCCATAGTGTAGCACCGCTAGGTGCAAACTATGGGAAAGATAGGGTGTCCGACCAAGCACATAGGTAACGAATTATCCAAGCACATGGGTAACGGTTGTGATTATTCACAAACCGCTGTTTTATATAGCACACTAATATTACCTTCACAAGCCCTTTTCAAGTATAACCTTCCCAGTGCAAGAGGGGGGGGGGCTGGGGGACACCCCCA
>JAFEGT010000068.1 GCA_018239765.1 Verrucomicrobiota bacterium | reverse complement strand
CCTAGGGCGTTGCCCTAGGCTCTTATAACTCAGGCCGTTGGCCTGAAAATGGATAACTCGAGTTTTGCAAGAGACTCTTAAGATTAAGAAAAGACCTTAAGTTGACAGTGCCTCTATGCCTGGTAAAGACCCAAATTCGATGAATTCGAGGGTGGCGCCGCCGCCAGTAGAAACGTGGGTAAATTTGTCCGCGAAGGGCTCAACTGCAGCAACGGTATCGCCGCCACCTATGATCGTAGTGCAAGAGAGTTCTGAAATGGCTTTGGCAAGTGCGTGGGTGCCTTTTGCGAAGTTGGGGTTTTCGAAAACGCCTACAGGGCCATTCCAGAGAACGGTTTTTGCATTTTGTAGTGCTGAAATCCACTTCTCGGCTGTTTTTGGGCCTATATCCATGCCTTTGCAGGTGTCTGGTATGTTGCCGATAAACGTTTTGCCATCTTCTGTAACGCTATCTTCTGGCAGATAGATGTTTTTATTAAGGGCGAGTATTTCTCTTGCCGTCTCGAGCATGGAATCTTCAACAAGTGAACTTCCAACCTGAATGCCTTGCGCTTTTAAGAAGGTGTAGGCCATCGCTCCGCCGATCATCAGTACATCTACCTTGGAAGCAAGAGCTTTTAGAACACCGATCTTTGTAGACACCTTGGCGCCGCCAATGATTGCAAAAAAGGGCCTTTCTGGATTTTTCAGAAGACTTCCTAAAAAGTCGATTTCTTTTTGCAGCAAAAAGCCGGCAGCTTTTTTGCCAGTAAAGTACTGAGCCACCGTTGCTGTTGAAGAATGAGCCCTGTGAGCAGTGCCAAAGGCATCATTTACATAGAGATCGGCAAGTTTTGCCAGGCTTTTAGCAAAAGCTGGATCAAGCTCCGGCTTTTCTTCAGCAGGATAAAAGCGCACATTTTCGAGCAAAAGAACGTCGCCTGGCTGCATGGTGCGCACAAGTTCTTCAACTTCAGGGCCTATTGTATCAGTTGCAAAGAGGACCTTTTTTCCGAGGAGCTCCGAAAGCCTCTTGCTGCAGGGAGCAAGGGTATATTCCGCTGTTTTACCTTTTGGCCTGCCAAGATGGCTAACGAGGATGACTTTTGCGTTTTTACTGATCAGGTAGTTGATGGTAGGAAGCGACGCCACAATGCGGCTGTCGTCGGTGATGTTGCCTTGCTTATCGAGTGGGACGTTAAAGTCTACTCTTACAAGAACGGCTTTATTGCCTACATCTAAGTCCTTCACTGTCAGCATGCTGTATATCTCGTTTTTGGGTTTGGAGCGCTTTACCGAGCATAAATCCTGCCCAAGAAAGCAGTACAGAAAAGAGCTCAGGGAAAAAGGCTATATCACAAAATTTACACAGACAAAAGCCAATGGCACCAAAAAACATTGAGAGGCCTGCAGCAAGCTTAGAATATTCGCCCTTCTTCGAGCATGCTGCCTGCACAAGCGGCACAAACATGCAGACAACTGCGAGCTGGTAGCTTTCGAGTATGAGTGAGGCTATGCCAAAATTAAAGTAAGAAAACATTAATGCTATCATTCCAAGCAAAATTGTCCAGCCCCAAGAAAAGTTAAAGAGCAGCTTAGATCTTGTTTTAGGGGCAAGATCTTTAACAAGGTGCACATTGAGCGACCAGATCAGTGTGCTAGCACCCGAAATAAGCGCCACCATCAAGATACAGGCAGAGCAGATGGTAACTGTTGGATTTGTTGCGGCACATACTGTGCTCATAAGACCAGATGTGCTGCTCTCTTCCATTCCAAGCTCCCTTCCAGCAATTCCAAAGTAGACTGGAATGAATGAGCAGAGTAGGAGCATGATTCCCGAAAAGATGACAGCTACTGAAATTTCTCGTTTCGATCGAACCTGCAGCGAGTTTCGAACCATTTCAGGTTCCAAAAACATAAAGAGACATGGCATCAGTAGATAGGCAGAAAATTTGGTGTTAAAGCCTTCTTGCAGCTCGCTTTGTATACCGCTAAATGAGCCGATAAAGGAGACGCTGCTTGTGGGAGATCCAGGAGATAAAAAGCAGGCCGCTCCTAAAATGGCGATAAGCAAAATAGCTTGAAAGAGTGCAGTCCAGTTACTTGTTTTGAATCCGCCGCGGATGGTAAAAAAGACGATAGCAATCCAGGCGCCAATAAAAAGAGTGTCGTGCTGCACTCCAAGGGCTCTAAAAAGGTCTTTTAAGGCCATAGCCTGAGCTATCAAAAGTCCTAAAATTGAAGCCATACTCAAGAAGCAGGAGACTTTTCGGAGTGTGACGCTTGAGTAATGCTTTTCAAAAAGGTCAGGGATACTTGAAATTTGCAGGCGGGAGATTCTTGCTCCGAGGCCAAGACCAAGGGCAAGAAGGCCAAGCGCGCTTCCAAGCGGATAGAGCATGGCAAAAATGCCGTCAGATTGTGCATATTCAACAGTGTAGAGAATTGAGCTGCCACCAATTTGTGCGCCCATGAAGGAGCCGGCAAGTGAAAACCAGCTCATCGGTTTGTCGACCGGCATAAAGCTGCAGTCTGACGCTGAGTTTTTCGCAAAACCTTTTGCAAAAAACCATAAGCTGAGTGCCGCGGTTACGCAGCAGACAAGAATAGCTAAAATGGATAAATCCATTAATTGGCCTTCTTTATAAAACCTGAATCAGGTTTAAAGTCTTCTCCCGGATGCCTTGAGAACCATTTTTCTCAAAGTACCCTAAGTATTGCAATTGGTGATTAATTAATCTATAAAAGATATAGAATTTTATAAAAATCGCCCTCTCAGCATGCTGTAAGGGCGAAAAAAATTACAAATTCATGAATGGATTTGCCGACTGAATGAACGAATTGCCCTTTTTTCGGCGGTTAAGCTCTGATCTGAGGGAGTACAAAAGGTCATTATCAAAGTCCTGATTTGCGGCCCAGCGTAGGTACTCGATAGGAATTTCCTTCATAGGACGTCCCTTATGCTTGCCAAGAGGCATATTCTTCATCTGGATTGGGCGAGAAAGGACTTCAGTTATCTGCTCGAGGGTTCTAAAGTTTTGCGAGAGCTTTTTAAACACCTCAATATTGACCACAACGTCGCTCATAGCTCTATGTGCGCCCTCTTCTGCAATGTTAAAGTGTTTGCGTAGGGTTTGTAGCGAATTCGAGGGGCTTTCTCCATAAAGTCTTGCTAATCTTAGGGTATCAAACTTGGGATTGTCTCTGATAGTGCAAGGGATGTTACAGCGAGCGGCGTGATGTGCCAAAATTTCGATGTCATAGTCAATGCTGTGGCCGATGATTGGGTGCGGGCCAATAAGCTCGAGAAGTGGCGTAAGTATCTGATCTATAGTGGGTTTGCCTTGAACCATTTCTTGGGTGATGTTGTGTATTGCAATCGAAGCTTGAGGGATTTCTATGCAGGGATCAACAAGCGATTCGAACTGATCAAGGTTTTCGCTTAAGGTGAATTTTACTGCAGCAACCTCGATGATTCGGTCGTTTTTTGGATCAAGTCCGGTGCCTTCGCAGTCTATGCAGACAAAGGTGTGGGTTTTAAGTAGTGGCATAGGCTTCTATCATTTTCCTTAAATCAATTGTTCCCTGATGGGTTTTGCTCGAGTGCACAAGAACCTCAAATCCCTCATACGGCAGCTGGGAAAGGATCTCTTTTTGACATGCTGCGAGCTCGTTTTTGGTCACCTTATCTGCTTTGGTTAGTACAAGGATAAAGGGTATTTGGTAGTGGTTCAGCCAGTGCAAAAATTCGAGATCTTCTTTGTTGGGGGTTCTGCGGATATCCAAAAGAAAGAGGATGAGTGCAAGCTGTGGTGCATTTTCGAGAAAGTTTGTAATGATTTTTCCCCAGTCTTTCTGGACACGCTCAGGAACTTTGGCAAAGCCATAGCCAGGAAGGTCCACAAAAACAAGCTTTTCGTCGATCTCAAAAAAGTTTAACAGCTGCGTTTTGCCGGGAGTTTTGGAGGTTTTGGCAAGGCTGTTGTTTGCGCATAGCTCGTTGATGAGTGATGATTTACCCACATTTGACCTGCCGCAAATGGCAATCTGGCTTGAGTGGTGGCTGATTTTTGGGTACTCTTCTGGCCAGAGGGCCGATTTCATAAAACGTGTTTTATTCCATGCAAGCTTCATATCTGAATCAACCTTTGCCCTTCATTTGCGTGGGTAATCGAAATGCGGATAGCGTCCGCTGGTAAAATATCTTCAATGCGTTCAGCCCATTCGATGCAGCATATTCCACCTGCATGCAGCATGTCGTCAAAACCCATCTGGATAAAGTCAGTAGAGTCTTTAAGGCGATAGAGGTCAAAATGGTATACTGTTATAGGTCCGTTGTAGATGTTAAGGTACTGAAATGTCGGGCTTGAGACGCTATCGGGATGTACTTGCGATAGATGCTCTGCTAAATAGCGTATGAAGGTAGTTTTGCCGGTGCCGAGGTCGCCAAAGAATGCTAAGATAGCCCCAGGTTTAACCTTTGACGCAAGGTCTAAAGCGACATTTTTGGTCTCTTCGGGGCTATTTGTGTAGTGCATTTTCGTTACGCTTCTTGAAACTATGCTTCTTGTTCTACCTCACCAAGCCAGCTTTCAACGTAGGGGCCAAATTCTTCCACTTCTGACATCATTTCGACGAAGGATGCAATTTTGTCTTCTGCCAGCTGCTGCTGGATAAAGTCCATAAAATGCTCTTCGATCTGGAAGCGACTTTGGCTTTGCACTTCTACGAGCGTTACATGCTTGAGGTAGTTTTGCTTAAAGTCTTCAATTACAGCTTCTTTAGAGTGGTAAAGCTTTCCGTTGATGGCTGAAGAGAAGACGATTTTTGTAATAGGCGTCTTAGGTGTAAACTTACTTGCGTATGCTTTTATCACTTCTGGATCTTCAGAGATGAAAAACCGCTTAACACGCAGGCCTCCAACGCGCTCAGTATTTTCTGGGCATTTTGACACCCAGTCATAGATCGCATCTTGAGGGTTTGGATGAGTGTTATCTCCATACACTTTGCCGGTAAATGGGCAGATGTAGATCTTCTTGGTTAATTCATCGACGCTCGACGTAAAAAGACCAATCTTAATCTCTGTTTCGCGCCACAGTTTGCCTTCGGCTTCAAGGTAGCGTACTGCGTCATTTGTGCTTTGATAAACCAGTTTATCTCGCACGAAGAGCACAGGCTCTAGTGAATGTTTATGCTCGACGTAATAAAGATAGGTCGTGATGAGCTCAGGATGTTTTGTGCTTTCTAAGTACTCTTTTAGCTGGCTTTTCAAACCCGCAGTTAAAGACATTTTAGACATTGGTACCTCAAAATCAAAAGAATAACAAAAAATTTACCTGGAAAAGCCTTTTATTACTAGGAAAAAAACTCCATTATCTTATCAAAGAATGTCATCCAGTAGTCGCCGAAGAAGTAGCCGAGGGAAAGAAAGGTTGTTACCCAGATTATAGCACCGCCCCAGGCAAAGATCATAAAGGGTCTATATTCAAGCGTCGCCATGCCTGCTGTAAAGCCGGTGAAGTGACGAAGGCCTGGAATAAAGTAGCCAATCATAAGGGTCCACGTGCCAAAGCGATTAAACCAGTCGTGTACTTTTTGCAATCGCACATTGGTGAGGCCAAGGCGATCTCCATAACTTACAACGAGGTAGGTGCCGGCTGTCCGGCCGAGAATATAGCTTACACTAATGCCGCATATTGCTCCCGCATAGCCTGCAAGTAGGGTGGGGATCGATGAAAGGTCTCCATTTGACATAAGTACGCCAGTAAGGATCATTAAAGGCTCTCCCGGGATCGGTAGAGCGATGATTTCAAGTGCGAGCAGTCCAAAGAGTACAATCGGACCATACTCAAGGAGCCAAAGGGAAAAGGTTTCGTTATCTGGTATAAAATCCATAGGCTAACATTCTACACTAAAAATTTGATAAAGTCAAGTCTTGCTGTCATAGGTTAACCTTAGTATACTTACCAATTTAATAGGATTTCTATGTCGCAAGTTGCTCATACTGTTATTGGACGATTACAAGATTTTTTTACCAAGGCGCTTCAAAAAGCATTCCCTGATGCTCCCGCTGAAGTGGAGATTACGCAGGGTACATTTACCCCCTATCAATATAATAGCGCCATGAAGCTTTCAAAGCCGCTTAAAATGAATCCGCGCCAGATTGCTGAGCAGATTATAGCGGCTGCCGGCGAGGACGCTGCTATTGAAAAGCTTGAAGTAGCGGGCCCTGGCTTTATAAACATTACTCTTAAGAGCACATTTTTGGAAAATGAGCTTATGGAGATGCTCAAAAAGCCAAATTTTGGCATTGAAGCATCCAAAAAGCAGAAGGTTGTTATCGATTTTTCGAGCCCAAATACTGCCAAAGAGATGCATGTGGGCCATTTACGCTCCACGATTATTGGTGATACACTTGCAAGGCTGTTTGAGTTTTTGGGTGATGATGTGCTGCGCCTAAACCATGTTGGCGACTGGGGAACATCCTTTGGCATGCTTATAGCGTATATCAAAAAAGAGGTTCCACAAGGCATCCAGAATGTTACATTGACAGACCTTGTAGCCTACTATAAAGCGGCAAAACAGCTCTTTGATGCTGATGAGTCGTTTAAAAAGGCAGCCCAACTCGAAGTTGTGGCTTTACAAGGCGGCGATAAGGCTACTTTAGATCTGTGGAAGGCGATCTGCCAAATCTCCCGCACAGCCTATCAGGAGATTTACGATCTCTTAGACATACGGTTGAATGAGCGGGGTGAGTCATTTTATAACCCATTACTTCAAGACGTGGTGGCGGATCTTGAAAAAAGAGGGCTTGTAGAGGTTTCAGAAGGCGCTAAAGTTATCTACCTTGATGGTTTTCAGAACCGTGAAGGGGAAAGGCTACCCCTTATGATACAAAAATCCGATGGCGGGTACAACTATGATACCACGGATATGGCCGCAATACGCCATAGGGTAGATGTTGAGAAAGCAGAACGTATCATCATCGTAACAGATGCGGGACAGGCCACACACTTTCAGATGGTTTTTCAGGCTGCTATCAAGGCTAAATATGTGGATCCAGCTAAGGTACGACTTGATCATGTGCCATTCGGGGTGGTTCTAGGGGCTGATGGCAAAAAATTTCGCACTCGATCTGGCGAAACAGAAAAGCTGATCGATCTTATCAATGCTGCTGTAATTAAAGCTGAGGCTATTGTCAAGGAGCGCAATCCTGACTGGGCAGAAGAGGAACAAAAGCAGGTAGCAAAGGCTCTTGGTATCAATGCGATCAAGTATTCTGATCTTGTATGCCACAGAATCAGCGACTATATGTTTAGCTACGACAAAATGCTGCGCTTTGAGGGTAACACTGCGGCATTTGTGATGTATTCCTACGTTCGTATCCAGAGCATTATACGTAAGGTTGGTGTTGGCATCCCTGACGCTAAAATTGCTCTTGTGCATCCAGCTGAGGTTGCACTTGGCCTGCAGCTTGTGCAGTTTGCTGAAACGGTGGACAGCATGGCAGAGGATCTACTACCCAACAGGCTTACAGAGTATCTCTACAAACTTGCAGAGACCTTTAATCACTTCTTTAGAGACTGCCGAGTTGAGGGCAGTGCTGAGCAAAATTCCCGTCTTCAGCTTATCGAAGCGACACGCCGAGTGCTGGGTACGGGGATGCAGTTGCTTGGGCTTACCACTGTGGAGAGGATGTAAGCCTACTCTTAATCTTGATCTTGATCTTGATCTTAATCTCAATCTTAATCTCAATCTTAAACTAGCTCTCTTTCTCACAAAACAAGAGTAAGATTAAGATCAAGATTAGGATTAAGAAACAACTGTCTTAGAAGATCTATTAGGTATTTCCTGGACATATTTAGGAACAGCATACCCTGAAAGGCTACCCATGAGGGACGAGATAAGCTTAAGGCCCTCTTTTGGATCGACCTTAAAATGGCTTGAGCCTTGCACTTCATCGAGCTGGTGGAGGTAGTAGGGGGTGATGCCATTATCTACAAGTGAGCTAAAGAGCGCTTTTAGCGTATCGTGATTGTCATTAACGCCAGCTAAAAGCACGGCCTGGTTCAGAATCGGAATGCCAAGCTTCTGTATGCTTTTGAGGGCTTTCCAGATCTCATCATCAAATTCATTCAGGTGATTGGCGTGGTTAATAAACCAGATCTGCTTGGGATAGTCGCGAAGAAGTGATAAAAAGCCATCGTCCACACGCTCTGGAATGCCCATAAGAAAGCGGCTATGAAAGCGTATGCGCTTGAGATGGCTAATTTGGCTTAATTTTTCTAAAAGTGGTCCTAAAACCTCATCAGAAAGGGATAGTGGGTCTCCTCCACTTAAGATAACCTCTTCTATCGTCGGGTTGTTTTTAATAACGTCGAGTTCATGAGCAAAGGTTTTATCTTCGGTCTGGTAGTCGAAGTTTTTACGAAAACAGAAGCGGCAGTGCATGGCACAGGCCGATGTAGCAATAACAAGCGCCCTTCCCTCATATTTCTTTAAAAGTTTGTCAGTGAGCTGAAAGGTTGAGTCTTTGACGGGGTCTAAAGTAAAAGAGGGGTCTACAATGAGCTCTTTTTTTAACGGTACAAACTGCAGAAAGAGTGGATCTGTCAGGCAATTTTTTGCCATCTTTTCAGCAAGGCGCCGAGGAAGATTAAGGCTAAAGCGCGGATTTTGATCGATGGCATCAAGGCTCTCTTGAGAAAGCTCTAAAAATGCAGCAAGGTCGGGAAATTTTACAAAGTTTTGTCGAAGTACTGTACGCCAATTCATTCTGTAAAGTATTACATATAGGACAGTTATTACACAACTGATGTTGTGTATCTAGTTTGTATGTTTCGGGCGAAGCAATATGGAGTGACTCGCTTTAGCGAGTCTTTTTACCGGTCGATTTATCGGCCGCACATACAAAAGGCCGATAAATCGGCCTCACAAAAAACCCACTGAAGTGGGTTACTCCAAAGAGCTTCGCTCAATAGTTAGAAACTCACTCTCTAATATCCAAACTAGAGACACAACAATAGTTGTGTAATAAAGAGCAAAGGAGTAGTTTGGAGAGGTATTTAAAGGTGGCTCTTATGTGCAAGGTACAAAATGAACTACGTTTTTTTCTTAATGAATTTCTTCCAGTTTCTTATGCAGATTCAAAGCCTCTTGATCTAGCCCCTAAACCTATTTCGGCTCAGCTCTTTTCCGGGATCTCTTCTTGCCTAACAAGCGTGAACCAAAAGTGGCAAGGGCGCGCAGTCCGCCCCCTCGCGAACGCAGCCTTCACAATAGGATATGCGCTTAATACTGTTGTTGCATTAGTGGAATTCGTAGCCTCTCTTGCTCTTGCTACGCTGTTGACTCAGCTCTATAAATCTACAGGTCTTTTAAAAAATCAGACAATAAAAGCGCTGGGCTACTCTCTTCACTCTGCAGCAATCGCTGCAACGCAAGTGGCTTGTATGATCTTAGGCCATCCTTTTCTTCGCTCTCTCTATAGTGTTGTTTCAAATGGCAGCCATATCGCTTCCTTAACGTTTGCGAACTATTTTGTTGATCAAGAGGCGTTTGACCAAATATTTGCAGATTCCATACATACATTTATTGAAAAAGGAGCTTTAGTAGAGCTTCTTTGCGCGCTAGATCGAGATTTTGGAGTAGGGGGAACAAATGAGCAGCTACAAGAGATGCTCAGTAAGCAGTCTTTGATCGGATTTGTCTACAGCCATGAGGACGTTACCAATCTTTTTGCTGAGTTTGAATTAAGCGATCTATTTGACCCTGAAATGAGGGCTCTGTTCAAAACGATAGCAGAGGAGTTTGTCCAGTATAGTTACAATCCTGTTCAGGTAGATTTTAATGAAGATGTTGACTATGGCGACAACCAGATGGATCCCTATAGAAAAAAATTGGTAGAGTATGTCGAGACCGCATGCAGAGATCTTAAAGGAAAACTTGAAGGGATAGAAGATTTTGACCCTTCTATCTTTGTTCCTCTCGCGAAATATGCCCAATTCTTGGAAGTAAAAGATAGTGAGCTGCACTGCCCGAAAGAGTTTTCTGAATATCTTCAGGAGCATAATGGACGTCAACAGATCCTTCTAGAAGCAAAAAAGCTCTACTGTGAAATTGCTGAAGATCATTTTAAAGAGGCTCTTCAACAAAAAGAGGTTGTGCTATCAGAGAAAGAGCTGCAGCTCATGCATAAAATTGATACACTTGCTGCTTCTCTTTATAAGGGAAGGTTAATGAGCCAGCCAACAGCAAGTCTTATTCAGGACCATCAAGCTTCTCGAAATTTCTTTCAAGAAGCTCTACAACGTGCCCTTAGACCCCAGCCTCAAGAGGCTGCTCACGTTTAATGCTTACGCGTTGAACGTTTGCACCAAGGCCTGTAAGTTTTGAAACCAGGTTTTCATAGCCTCTATCGAGGAAGTGAAGGCCAGATATGGTGCTCTCATCTTTTGAAATAAGTGCTGCCATAAGGTAGGCAAAACCGGCTCTTAAGTCTGGTATGGTGATCTTTTTACCATACAGGGTGCTTTCACCTTTAATGGCAATGCTGTGGAAGAAGCTATTAGATGCAAAACGGCACAATTTGCCTCCAAGACACTGCTTGAAGAGGGAAATATCTGCGCCCATCTCACGAAGAGCTTCTGTAAAGCCAAAGCGATTTTCATACACAGTCTCATGCACAATAGATGTGCCTGCAGCTTGTGTGAGAAGCACGCAAAACGGTGGCTGCCAGTCTGTCATAAAACCAGGGTGAACGTCAGTTTCTAGGTGGAGCCCACCTTGGAGAGGTCCGTCATAGAAAAACTCTATGCCATCTTTTTTAACAGCATATCCGCCGCCAATTTCACGAAGCTTATTTAAGAAGGTGATCATGTTAATATGATCTGCGCCTTTTACAAATACTTTGCCCTTGGTGCCAATTGCTGCCATGCCAAAGGATGCGGCTTCAATACGGTCGTAGCAAACAGTATGTTCTACGTCGTAAAATTTGCGTGTGCCTTGGATGCGGATGGTTCTATCTACGTCAAGAGATATGTGTGCGCCAAGTTTTTGCAAAAAGAGTATGAGGTCGACAATTTCAGGCTCAATAGCTGCGTTTTTAATCGTTGTTGTGCCGCGAGCCGTAATTGAGGCCATAATTGTATTTTCAGTAGCACCTACAGATGGGTATGGAAGGTGAATTACCGCTCCATGAAGACCATTGTGGGCATGAGCAAAATAGGCACTTTCGCGCTTCATATCGCGAAGTTCAATCACAGCGCCCAGTTTTCGAAGCGCGTCTAAGTGAAATTCTACAGCTCTATTGCCAATTTTACAGCCGCCAACAGTGGGAACGATAACATCTTCATCAGTTCGGCCCAAAAGTGCGCCTATCATAAGGATGGGGATGCGGTTAGATCCTGAAAAACGCTGAGGAATATAGGAGGTTTTAAGCTCTTTTGTCTCACATTCGAGGACGCCCGCTTCTTTATCCCAGTTTACCTGCATGCCAATTTCGCGGCAGAGTGCAACCGTTACCTCTACGTCACCAATATTGGGGACGTTATAAAACGTGCATCTTTTATCAGAGAGCAAGGAGGCCACAAGGAGTTTAGTCATCGCGTTTTTTGCGCCAGCCGCTCTGACTTCGCCTATGAGAGGTGTTCCGCCTTTTATATGTAGTACTTCATCCATAAGGGCAATTTCGCATCGTAAAAAGTTAAGTTCTCCCCGAAGGTTCGGGAGATGACCATAGAGATTAACCTGTTTGTACTTATTTTCCTCTCTAAAAGCAACAAAAGTTACAGGGCATGCTCTTAAGAAATTGATCTTCAAAAAGTTAGATTGCAATTTTTCTGCAAATCGTGTATGCTATAAGCACGATAGCTCGCAATTTGCTTGCAATCTATAGAGTTTTGTATTACATTGTTCCTTTAAATTTAACGAACCCATGTATTGGAGATATATATGACAAAAACAGAAGTAGCCCCTGAATTTACAGGATGGCGCGCCGCTTTATGGCCTATTCATAATTATGAACTTAAGAAGTTTTTGCCTCTTGCGTTCATCATGTTTTGTATCTTGTTTAACTACACACTCCTTCGCGATACAAAAGATACCATCGTGGTAAACTCTGCAGGAGCTGGTGCAATTTCGTTTCTAAAGCTGTACTGCGTAACTCCGGCTGCGATTGTTTTCGTGATTGTGTATGCTAAGCTTACAAACATCCTATCACGCGAAAATGTCTTTTACACCGTTGTAACACCTTTCTTGGTGTTCTTTGGCCTTTTTGCCTTTTTGATCTATCCAAACCTCGATAGCCTCCACCCAAGTGCGGAATCTGTTGCAGCTCTTAAGACTGCATATCCTGCATTAACAGGCTTTATCGATATTTATGCGTACTGGTCATACTCTCTTTTCTACGTGCTTTCCGAAATCTGGGGTAGCGCTATGATCGGTTTGATGTTCTGGCAGTTTGCTAACCACGTTGTTCGCATGCGCGAATCAAAGCGTTTTTATGGACTTTTCCTTGTTATCGGTAACCTCTCGCTTATTCTTTCAGGTCAAGCTGTACGCTTCTGCTCTGAAGATATTAAGCAATACTTCCCAACACACGAAGAAGCATGGCAAGTTTCCCTCTACCTCTTGATGGGTTCAGTGGTAGTACTTGGTATTGCTGCAATGGCGCTTTATCGCTGGTTGCATACAAGTGTTCTTACAGACAAGCGCTTCTACGATCCTGCAGAAGGTGGCACACCGAAGAAGAAGAAAGAGAAGCCATCACTTCTTGAAAGCTGCAAGATTATCTTTAAATCACCTGAGCTTGGTTTAATCGCTCTCTTGATTATGGCTTACGGCGTAACAATCAACCTCGTTGAAGTTCAGTGGAAAAACCAGCTTGGCATCTACTTTGCAGGTGACAAGGGTGGCTACAACGCCTTTATGGGTAACTACTCAACATACACAGGTATCTTTACTATCTTGTTCGGCTGGTTAGTTGGTTCAAACCTTCTTCGCCGTGTAAGCTGGTTTACAGCAGCGGCAATTACTCCACTTATGGTGGGTGTAGGCGGCGTGATCTTCTTTGCCTTCATCTTTGCTAAAGATTGGGTAGACTTTATCCTCCAAGCAATGGCTACATCGCCTGTTGCTGCAGCTACCTTCTTAGGTGCTGGCATCATCATCTTGTCAAAAGGTATCAAGTATAGCCTCTTTGACTCTACAAAAGAAATGGCATACATTCCTCTTGATGATGAGCTTAAAACAAAAGGTAAAGCGGCAGTTGACGTTATCGGCGGTCGTGCTGGTAAAGCTGGCGGTGCTTTTGTACAAAGTAACCTTCAGATGCTCCTTGCGACATCAGTTGTAGCAGGCGCAGGGTCCAATATTGTGTCAGTAACTGCTCCATACGCGTTTGGCGTGTTTGCAGTTGTTGCAGTACTTTGGCTCTACGCAGTAAAAGGCCTTTCTAAGAAGGTTGATGCTGCTGTTGCAAAACAAAATGAGCGTCAAGAAGCTGCTGCAAAAGCAGTACCTGCGACGGCTTAAAGTTTTATTAGGTTTTTAAAAGGACCTAAAGGACTATAAAGGACTTAAGGGACATAAAGGACAATTTGTATTGTCCCTTATGTCCCTTAGGTCTTTTTTGTCCCTTAGGTCCTTTAGATTTTTTTAAGCTATTGCTATTTTTAGACCCATCTGCTACCCTTTCATGAATTAACTTTAGCCCAAGATTGAGACTATGGAAAAGCAAAAACGTTGGCAGTTTTACGTCATTATTACTGTATTCATACTCACCCTCTACAATATCCTCCCGACGGTGATTTTCTATTCAAAGCCGCTTAAAAAGCCTGTAGATGCGCCTATAGCGATGCAGGTGGCAACGGAAATTTCCGAGCGGGTTAATTCTTTAGAAAAAGAATCTCTAGAGTGGGTTCAGGCCTATTCAGACCTTTTGAGACTTCATCCAAAGCAGATTGCGCTTTCTAAAAATGATCCTAGCGTGATTGTAGCCCAGTTTCCGGATGACAAAGAACAAAAGGCATTTGCTAAATTTTTACCACGTGCAGGTTCTTTAATCCCATTTGTGCCTGCGCAGCTCTCCCTACTTGATGATAAAGCAGCTGACAACAGCGTCACAATGCTTCGCAATGTAGGTTTTCATTTTAATGAAAAAGATCCAAAAGCTCTCTTTCACTTTGCGCCAAAGTATGAAAATGGCAAAGTGTCAAACTTCTATTATGATTTAGTTGCTGACCGTATGGCTGGTATTGCTACCTTATTAGGTGGCACATCGCCTCAAGCGTTTGAAGCAATGGCCGTGCTCGACGAAAAAGATAACAGCGAAGCTCTTCTCTTTGTAGCTCGCCGTATTGCGAAAGTGTCTGAAAGTTTTGCTGGAACCGACATTGCAAAGCGATACTTTCAATCATTTAGCCAAAGTGATCTTCCAGAAAGCTCAGGCCTTGTAACAAAGCTTGCTGCAAAAATGAAGGATGCAAAAACTGCTTTTGAAAAAGAAGTGCAAGCGATTAGCGAAACTCGCAAAGCAAAAGAGGCAAAAAAAGAGCTTATCGATCAGGCTCAAATCGAGCGTCAAGCCGTACTACAAGGAAATATAAGCATACTTGATAAGGCGATTAAAGCACTTCAGTCAAATAGTGCAGGCGACGTTGTAAAACCATACACACGCACCCAGATTTTAGACTGGCTAAAAGATGAGCGCCAAAAAAATAGTGCGCAATCTGCTGTCTATACATTAGATCTTGGCCAAAAGAATACTCTTATTAAAGATGTAGTTCTTGATTGGGCAAGTGATACAGTTACGCTACGCTTGCATCAAGATGTTGCTCAGTTGAGAGCAGCAACCGGGCTAAACGAGATTCAAACTATCCAGCAAGAAGAAATCAACCGCCTCTTGATGAATGAGCTTGCTCGTCTTCAGCAGTCTACAGATGAAACTGTTGCACAAGGATTTAACGACTTTCGCATTAACTTAAGTACATTGCCAGGAGCGCAAAGCGTAATGGCTATGGATTTAGGTGCAATTGCTAAAGCGACAACTCAAGATATACTTGCCGAAATTACTCGCGAGTGGAATCCAAAGCATAACGATCTTAAGCGTGATTCTTTGCCGATATTTGACATGGCGGCCTATAATGCAGCATCAAACGAAGAAAAGCGTATTTGCCTCGTTGTTGCGGCTCCAAGTCGCGATGCGCAATTTACTGGCCTTCGTCATAGCTCAATTTATGTGATTTTGCGCGGCATGCAAAACATGATTGATCAGTACAACCGTTTTCCAGGTAGTGCTGAAGCAAAAGAGTTTGGTGGTGAAATTGCAAAACTCAACACTATGCTTCAAAAGCGCGGCTTTATCAGCTACTCGGGTCAGGCTCTTGGCCAAAACTCAGAATATGCTCGCGACTTTATTTTTGAGCTTGATGATTACTATTCAACACTCTTGAAAGCGACTCGCGAAGATTTTATGGTGCTTGGAAGCCATGACTTTGCAACACTAGAATTTTCTGATGTTGAACAGCGTCTTATCGTGCAGAACCGCATCGACGATGCGATTCAAGAAGATATCCTTCGTTCAAAGGAAGCCTATCAGGCAGCGCAGGTGGATCTTGATCCAACTGCTCGTCTAACCGTGCCGGCTCCTATTGAAAATGCATATCTTTCAAACTTTAAGCGCTCCTTCAGCGCCTACTTCCGCGGCGATGATAGCAAGATCATTCGCTGGGGATTAGACCTTTCTGGTGGTAAGAGCGTACGTATTGCACTTCTTGATCACACAAATAAGCCAGTTACTGATCCGGCTCAGCTTCATCAAGCTGTAAACGAGCTGTACCAGCGTATTAACAAGATGGGTGTTTCTGAGCGTACCATACGCATCGAAAACTCAACGATTGTTATTGACTTTCCTGGTGCGCAAGGCTTGTCAGCTGCAGAGCTCATCAAGGCATCTGCTATGTATTTCCATATGGTAAACGAGCAGTTTGGTCCATTTAATTCACAGATCGGCAAAGAAATTAACGAATTTCTACAAGATGTGTGGAACGAAGCGGTGGTGACAAACCAAAAAGAGGCAGATCAGATTAATCAGATTGCCTACAACAAATTGCAGACAGCAGCTCAAAGATCAGCGGGTGCATCTTCATCTATTAAAGATAGTGCACAGATTATCTATGATGCAGGTCTTCGCCTTGTAAACCCAGTAGACTATGCATCAACTCCTGCGTTTAACGATTCTCTTTCGATGATTGCGCGCCTTCGTGGTGATGATCCGGCGGAATGGAACTTTAGAGGCCATCCATTGATGGTTGTCTTTGCAAACTACGCTCTTGATGGCTCAAGTCTTGAAAATATTCAGACAAATTACGACCCATCAAAAGGTAACGTTTTACAGTTTAGCGTAAAGAGCTCCTATCCTACAGGAAGAGCCCATACATCAGATAGCCCGCAAGATGACTTCTACAACTGGACAAGCCAGTTTAGTGAAGAGGCGATTGTAGGTACACCTAAAGATGCCTTTACACAAGGTCGTGGCTGGAGATTGGCTGTAATATTGAATGGCCAGGTAATTTCTGCTCCTTCATTGAATGCATCATTACGTGATCATGTGATGATTAGCGGCAACTTTACTCAGCGTGAAGTAAGCAAGCTTGCTACCGACCTTAAGGCTGGCTCGCTTAGCTTTACTCCAAAAATACTTTCTGAGCAAAACGTAAGTCCAGAACTTGGTAAGCAAGAGCGCTACTCAGGTATTATGGCATCTATCGTTGCTATCTGCTTAGTAGTTGCTTGTATGATTGGCTACTACCGCTTTGCAGGTATTGTGGCAAGTGTGGCGGTTCTCTTTAACATGCTCGTTATCTGGGCTGTTATGCAGAACATCGAAATGGCACTTACACTTCCTGGTATTGCTGGTATGCTCCTTACTGTGGCTATGGCAGTGGATGCTAACGTTCTTGTCTTTGAACGTATTCGTGAAGAGTTTAAAATATCAGGAAGAATCGCATCTGCAATTCATCTTGGCTATAAAAAGGCATTCTCTGCGATTCTTGACTCGAACCTTACAACGATTATCGCATCGATTATCCTGCTTCAGTTTGACTCAGGTCCGGTGCGCGGATTTGCTGTAACACTTGTTATTGGTATCGTCTCATCGATGTTTACCGTTCTCTTTATGACACGCTACTTCTTTGCCGGTTGGGTACAAGATCCAGCACATAAAGAGCTCAAGATGGCAGAGTGGATTAAGCCAACAAACTTTAACTTCTTAAAGTACACAAAGCCTGCCTTTATCCTTACAGGTATCGTTTTGGCGATTGGTATTGGAACTATTGCCGTTCAGTATAAGTCGATCTTTGGTATGGACTTTACTGGAGGCTACTCACTTGTTGTTGACCTACAAGATGCAAAACTTGCAAGCGGTAAGCCTGTTGACTATCGCGAGCGCGTATCGCAAGTTCTCATGAAGAAAGGGCTCTCAAGTAAAGAGTTTCAGATCCGTGAACTTGGCAGACCAAATCTGCTTCGTATCCAACTTGGTATTAGCGTAGAGCAGCCAGGTAAGCCATTCTACAATATGCCAGTAGAGCTTTCGAGCGATAAGGAGCAGTTTAGCTATGAGTTCCAGAAAAACCCACGCATCGTATGGCTCGTAAAAGCTGTTGAAGCAACAGGTCTCAAAATTAAACAGTCACAGATGCAGAACTTGGCAGCTGGCTGGACCTCTATGAGTGGTCAGTTTTCTGATGCAATGCGTAACAACGCAATCTGGGCGCTGAGCCTTGCTCTTGTAGCGGTTCTTGTCTACATCGCGTTTCGCTTTGAGTGGAAGTTTGCATGTGCTGCCGTGTTAGGCCTTGTGCATGATGTTGTCCTCACTGTATGTGTATGCGCGATAGCAAACAAAATGGGCCTTCCGGTTCAGATTGATCTTGAAGTGATCGGTGCGTTAATGACTATTATTGGCTACTCGTTAAACGATACCATTATTGTCTTTGACCGTGTCCGTGAAGATATGCGCTTGATGAAGAAAAAGAGCTTTGCTGAAATCATCAACCATGCACTGAACACAACATTGAGCAGAACCTTGATGACATCAGGCATTACACTGCTTGTTCTTTTGACCTTAGTGTTCTTAGGTGGTAAGTCGATGTTTGCCTTCTCTTTTGTGATGGCCGTTGGCGTATTCTTAGGCACACTCTCATCACTCTTTATCGCAGCACCTATCTTGCTGTGGCTTGAGACAAAAGATGAGAAAAAGAAACTGCTACCAACTAGTATCTAATTGATAGTGTCTAATAGGTAGTATCTAGTGGATGAAAAAACTACTAAAGAGGCGGGACAACTTTTATGGGTTTACCCTAAAAAGGATCCCGCTCTCCTCGAGAAGATAATACAGGAATTTCACCTGCATCCAGTACTTGCACAGGTACTGGCTTCTCGGGGGATTACCTCTTTTCAAGACATACATCAGTACCTTTACGCAAAACTTCCTGACCTTCACGATCCATTCCTCTTTGCTGAGATGCCTAAGGCTGTAAAGCGCATTGAGCAGGCCATAAAAAACGAAGAAAACATTTTGGTATATGGCGATAATGACGTTGACGGCATGACGGGAACAGCGCTACTTTCTGAGATGCTTAACTTTGTTGGCGCAAAAGTTTTTCACTACATCTCAAACCGCACGACGCTCTTACGTCAAAGTATGATTCTCGATGCGCTCGAATATGCCCTTAAAACACACTGTACGCTGCTTATAACTGTAGACTGTGGTATTACGGCAGCAGAGCAGATCGAAGAGGTTGTTCGACACAAAATAGATGTAATTATCACTGACCATCATGAGCCAACCGACAAAATTCCGCTCTGTGTTGCAACGTTAAACCCCAAACTTCTTAGCTCGGAATACCCCAACAGGGAACTTACGGGCGTTGGAGTAGCCTTTAAGCTAGCCTGTGCGCTTACCGAACATCTTATTGACGAGGGCATGCTTACCTCTAAGAAGGTTGACCTCAAACGCTACTTAGATCTCGTGGCGATTGGTACAGTGTCTGATATGGGTTTACTTCTGGGTGAAAACAGGATTTTAGTATCGTACGGGCTTGATCAGCTCCGAAAGACAAAACGTATTGGCGTAGCAAAACTGCTTTCGATTTGTGAAACAGATCTTCTGGACACCACAACTTCAATTATTGCCTCCAAAATTGCACCAAGGCTCAACAGTCTTGGGCGTATTGCAGAACCTGAACAGGGGGTAAAGCTCCTTCTTGCAAAGCAGGCACTTGCTGCAGAAAAACTAGCGATTGAACTTAACCTCTACAACATTGAGCGGCAAAAAATTGAGCGGCAGATGTCAAAAGAGGTGGAAAAAATGCTGGAGAGTAACCCCTCTATTCTCGATAACAAAGCGATTGTTTTAACTTCTCGCAAATGGCACCCTGGTATTATCGCCATTTTGGCGATGCGTATTTCAAAGCAGTATAACCGTCCAACGGTAATGATAGCACTTGATGGGCAGGTGGGTAAGGGGTCTGTGCGCTCTATCCCGGAATTTCCAGTTCTAGGGCCTTTGAAAAAGCTGTCGGATCTGCTGATTAACTTTGGGGGGCATGACTCAGCTGCAGGCCTTTCCATTAGAGAAAGCTGTATTGAATCTTTTGCTGCTCGCTTTATCGAAATTGCAAATGAGTCTCTACACGACCTGCACATTACCCCTAAATTGCATCTAGACGCCTGTGTGCGCTTTGATGATCTCACCTTTGACCTTATAGAGTCACTAAAACTTTTAGAGCCCTATGGCCATGGAAACCCTACTCCTTTACTCTATGCTGACTGCACACAGATTCAAGAGCCAAAGATGATTGGCAAGCAGCACTTAAAGCTCTATTTAGAGCAAGAAGATCGCATGCTTGAGGGTATAGCCATTGGTCAAGCCCATCGTCTCCATGACCTGCAGAAGAAAGACCTCACCTTACGAGTGGCCTTTACGCCTCAAGTAAATGGCTCAAGCATTCAGCTTCTCATCCGCGATTTTCAGATTTAATATTGTCCAAATAGACTCCGAGAGTGTATAGGCGCAATAAATGGCCACAAACGAAAGGACCTCTATGGATGAACAGCTGCAGCGCGATTTGCGAACGGATCTTGCAAAAGAGCAGACCGTGATGGCGAGTGAAAGGACGTTTCTTTCATGGCTACGCACAGGACTTGCAATAGTCGGTGGCGGTATTGTGATCGTGCGGTTTATTGTGCTTGACGACCCCTTTGAGCACATGCTGCTTCTCATAGCTGGGAAAATGCTGATATTGTGGGGAATGTTGATTTTTGGACTCTCTTTTGTTAACTTTAGAAGGCAGTGTACAGAAAAAAATGCTAAGCTAAGTCTTGCTGCAAACATTGTTATAGCGTCTTTAGTTATCTCTTTAATATTTATCGCTCTTGTGCTCTTTATCTTCATTCGGTAATAGGAGTGTATCGACCTGTCTCCAGACCTTCAAATTAAGTATATAATATTTTAACGATGGTATATACTTGTATTGGGGTGAACCAAGGAGTTTCGTATGAATATACACGGTTCACTTGGGCAGCGACCTGAAGCGGGGCCCTTTAGTGTCGGCACGAAAGGGGAGCTACTTTTTGAGGGTAGGGCTCCTAAACAGGTAAACCAAATTTCTCACTCTATCAGATCAAATTTTTCAAGGGATAGAACTGCTTACGTGGAAGCGCTTGCTCATGAGCTAAATGCAATTTACCAGAAGGCCGGGGGTACCATTTTAGAAGCAACAGTCAGCTTGAAAGGTCGAAAATGCAGGGTGCGCGTTAAGGTAGAAAATGAACCCCAAAAAGAGAATATCACAAGAAATCTTCTTGAACAGGCAAAGCTTGGACTGGGATTGCGTCAAGGTATAACATTAAAAGCAAAAGAGGTGCTTCCGAGAACTGATGGCGACTATGAGGTAGTCTTCGAAGCAAAAGAGCATCCAGGTGTTGAAATTAGTCAAACATTCTCTGAGAAGGAAATTATTGAGCTTGCGAAGGCCTGGGACAAGCATCAGAAAAAAAACGCTAATTGTTAATTATTTCGCATCTCTATAAAATCACACTGAGATGACAATACGCGCTACAGTAGAAAAGCTTGTTTTTGGAGGTAAAGGCCTCATTCGCCACGAAGGTCTTGTGATCTTTGTTGCCGATGTTTTGCCCCAAGAAGAGGTTGTTGTTGAAATTATTACCACAAAAAAGTCCTACGCTGAGGCCAGGCTTGTTGAAGTTATAACCCCTAGCCCTGATCGAGTAAAAGCACCATGCCCCTATTTTGGCACCTGTGGAGGCTGCCAGCTGCAGCATATGGCCTATCCAGAACAGCTTAAAGCAAAGAAGGAATGGCTTATAGAGGCTCTAGAGCGTATAGGCAAAATTCTAATAGACTTTCCCATTGAAACAACTCAGGCAAAAAAAGAGTGGGGCTACAGGAGAAAAGTGGTTCTACATGGCGCTGAGGGTGGCTTTTATGCGCGCGATAATGTAACTATCATACCGATAGATCGCTGCTTACTCTATTCCACAACGGAAGACCTTCCACGACGTCCTGGAGCTGTAATGCGAACGGGGGGATGTGAAACTATTGAGGGGCTCAAAATCTCCTACTCCTCTGATGTCTTTATACAAAATGATCCAGAACAGTCTTTGCAGATCTATCAAGATGTGCTTGATAGCATGGATGAGGGGCCAATTTTGGACCTGTATTGCGGCATTGGTTGTCTTACGCTTCTTGCTGCAAAACGCGGTCATCAGATGTTTGGTGTTGAACTAAATGCAAAAGCCATAGAATATGCAAAAGAGAACGCGAAGGCCAATGGAATTGACAATGCGCGTTTTGTAGCCAAACCGTGTGAGAAGGTAACGAAAAAAGAGGTTGCAGGGTTTGAGCAATGGATTGTAAATCCACCTCGTGTAGGGCTTTCAAAAGAGGTGCTCAATGTTATTGTGGCCCAAAAGCCGCAAAAAGTGGTCTACATTTCATGCATGCCATCAACACTTGCCCGAGACTGCAAAGTTCTTTATGAGAATGGCTACAGAATAGAAAAGGCACATGTATACGACATGTTCGCCCAGACTTCACACCTGGAGACTGTCGTCTACTTAAAAAGGGATTAACATGATTGTTGATTCTCGTAGTACGACTATCTGTTTTGCCGTTCAGCATGTTCTTGCTGCTCGCTACGATCATGAAATATTCGAACTGGCAAGGCATTCGAATGCCTCTGTGCTTACTGCCAATAAGATCCATCACTATCTTTTCCCTGGAGCTATAGAGCTACTGCAGCTCTTGTTTGAAGTGCCAAATGTCCAGGTTGCCTTTTTTGATGATGAAGATAAAGAAAAGGTAGAAGAATTCGTGCAGATGCTGCTTTCATACGCTTTGGGGCCTAATAAATATGAAGAGGTGAAAAAGTCTATAGCTATTTGGTCAAGAAAAGACCTTGCGGCAGACGATTTTGAAGCTTATAGGCAGCAAAAGCGGTACTTTGAATTCACACAAAATGTCTTGAAGCTCGATATGCGGCGGCTTTTAAACGTAAGTAGCGACTGTATGCTTGTTGATAGTAAACCTGCCTATCTTCCGGCGGGAAAAGAGGCGACATTTCTGGCATCACCACAAGCATCAACCGGTGACTATATGGATTGTAGTGATGATATCGGCCCCCAGCCAATAGATTTTCATTTTGCACGTTTTAGAAGTTTTAACGAATACAAGGATCATCACAAAAATGTGGCAACAGGTAACTATATCCTCCTTGTACATCTTCTAGAAAAAGACACCTACTATGCCTGTTTTACTCAAGATAATTGCTTAGATGTAGCGTTCTGTCCTTTTACAGAATACGAGGCGGAGCTTTTTAAGGCGATACAGCTTGAGGAGAGAACCTACCAACGTGAAGAGTTGAATAGTCTTGCTCATCACCTTGTTGCGATGATTCTCACACGAATAACGACCCATCATGCGAGAATTGAGCGTATTTCGCGAAAAGCAAACCATATCTACTTTTTAGCCGGAGCTATTTTTGAGGCGCTTGAACGGTCAAGAAAAGAGCAGCGTTCGGCAACGGGGATCTACTTTTCGATGCAGTTTCAGAAAAAAAATGGCAAGTTTCAACCAAGTGTCGATACCTTCCATGCTCAGGATCGCCTGTATTATAGAGGGCTAGAATTGCTGCGTACGAAAAACCCAACTTTGAGATTTTTGGGTAAAGAATAAGTATACGACTGAAATCAGTCGTATACTTTAAGAGAAGGGGACAAATTAACCAGCTTGTTGCTGTTTTTTGTCGGCTTTTGTAGCCAAGTAGCTGTCTTGGTATGCTTTTACGTCGTTCATGTTTACGACCCAAGCTGCACCTTTGCGGATAGCTTTTAGGTAGCCAGCGCGTGTTGCGTAGTAGATCTTTTGAGCAGGAACGTTAAGAAGCTTTGCAACTTGGTTAACAGAATAGTAGCCTTTTGCATTATCAAAAAGCAGCTCGCCTTGGTATGTTGACTTTGTGCGAGAATATTTCTGTTTGCGATACTCATTGAGATCATCTACATGGATCATCCAACGGCTCGTTTCTTTTGTTGCCTTTAGCTTATTAAGCTTAATAGCTACGTAAATAGCTTGTCTCGTTACATTATTCAGCTTTGCAGCTTCAGTAATCGATACAACCTTTTTGTTGTCTTGTACGACAACTTCTGTTTGTTTTTCTTTCATCATTGGGGTTTTTCCTCTTTTATTTTTATTTCCTTAAACTTCAAGCGCCTAAAATTTACCTCATATGCCATTTTTGAGGCTACATAAATGCGAACTTTTCGCTTTTGCACTCGAGTTTGAACCATTTATTATACACGATAAACAATTTTAATCAATCCTTTTTTTTCACTTTTTTTCATTTTCCCTCTAAAAAATAGCCTATTTTGCTTGGCAATGAGTAGGCTTGCTGCTAAGATGGCACTTTTTATACCTAATACCCCTACGGAGCTAATATACAATGGGTAAAAAGTGCGTTCAAATAGTGCTATGGATGGTTTTTGCAATCCAAGGCATGGTTCTGGCAAAGCCGGCAGAGATAAATCAGTATGATGTTACCTACAAAATGCAGGAAATTATGCGGGCACATGCTGTATACAAAGCCATGTCACCAATACTTGCAAAGCGTTCATTGGACAATTTTATTAATTTATTAGATCCTTACAAAACCTACTTTCTTGAAGGAGAGATTTCAAAATGGCTCGATCCAACGGATTCACTTCTTGAGCAGGTATCTAAGGATTTTGAGTATAGCAAGTTTCCGCAGTACGAAGAAATTTTCAATCTTATGCAGCCTTGTATTGACCGTCGAAACCGCTTTGAAGATAGGTTAAAAACAGAAGTCATGCCAAAGGATGTCCATGCCAAAGAGTTTAAAGATCTTAAATGGTGCAAAACTGACGATGAACTTTTTAATCGTTTAAAACGCATGCTCGCACTTCAAATGGTAGCAGCAGAAAAAATGGATACTGAGTTCAAGGCACTTGCTCTGCAGCGTCTACAAAAAATCCGCCTGAAATATGAAGAGGACATTCTTACAAAGGATAAGAAACTTAAATCGCAGCTCTTTTGCACCTACCTCTTAAAGGCGATGGCATCATCACTCGATGCACATACACTCTACTTTACGCCTGCTGAAGCGACGCAATTTTTAACAGCTGTGCAGCAGCGTCTTTCTGGAATTGGAGTGCAACTACGTGATGATGTAGATGGCTTTACTATTACAAAAATTATCGAAGGCAGTCCTGCTGATCTTGGCCATGAGCTACGTCTGAAGGATAAAATCATCGCTATTGATCATGAACCTGTACTTGGCCTTGATGGGCTTGAAGTGGTAGAACGTATTCGAGGAAAAGACGATTCTGAAGTTGTACTTACCGTTCTTAGAGAAGTACCTGCTGGCGAAGAAAAGCATGTAGAGACAAAAGACATTTCGGTAAAACGCGGTGAGGTGATTATCAAAGAAGGGCGCCTACAGTCTGCTGTAGAGCCATTTGGAGATGGTGTTATTGCCTGCTTTACTCTTCATTCTTTCTACCAGGATCTTGAAAGCTCCTCAAGCCAGGACCTCGCTAAGGCCTATCAGGCAATAGCCAAGGACAATCAGGTTCGTGGTGTAATTCTTGATCTGCGCATGAATCCCGGTGGGCTTTTACCTCAAGCGGTAGATGTTGTCGGACTGTTTATTAAAAAGGGCATTGTCTGCTCTATAAAAGATGAAAACGGCAATATTCAGCATGTGCGTGATGTTGACTCCAACCGCATTTGGGATGGCCCGCTTTTGGTGCTTGTGGACCGTCTGAGTGCTTCTGCGGCAGAAATTGTGGCTCAGGCCCTTCAAGACTATGGTAGAGCGCTTGTAATTGGAGATGATCACACCTATGGTAAGGGTTCATTTCAGACATTTACATTAACGACGCAAGGAAATGGTGCAGTAGATCCGCACGGTGAATATAAAGTGACTCGAGGGCGCTACTACACAGTATCAGGTAAAACCCCGCAACTTGTGGGTGTTCAGTCTGATATTGTTGTGCCTGGGGAGCTATCATTTATGGAAGTGGGTGAAGAATATGCAAAATATCCACTTGAAAATGATTCAATTGCGCCAAATTTTGAAGATACGCTTTCTGACGTGCCCTTTTTTCAGCGTGAAAGGATACGCAGGCTCTATCAGTTTGATCTTCAGGAGCCGATCACCAAATTTAAGGTGCCTTTAGAAACACTTAAACGCAACTCTGCCCAGCGCATTAGTAACGATAAATTATTTCAAAACTTTCTTGAAAACCTCAAAAATATTGACGATGGGGTTGTTGAGCCTCAGGTAAATGTAGACTTTCAGCTTCGCGAAGCGATCAACGTAATGAAAGACTATATTTGGTTAATTCAGGTTGAAGAACCTGTTCTGCAAGAAGCCGCCGCCAAAGCAGCTTAAAATACAAACCGCAGAGCCGCAAAGAGCACAGAGCAAGCAGAGAGAAAAGATCAAATGTAAATATTTGTCTTTTTTCTCTTTAACTCTTCTTAACTCTGCGTTTGCTCTGCGCTCTTTGCGGCTCTGCGGTTTGCCTTTTTATCGTGTGAGAGTGGTACAAGTCGTTTCAAATTGAAAATTGTTGGTTTTAAAATTTGTAAAATTGCGTATTTTTAGGGATTG
The DNA here is from genome assembly GCA_018239765.1 of Verrucomicrobiota bacterium. Lineage (GTDB taxonomy): Bacteria > Chlamydiota > Chlamydiia > Chlamydiales > FEN-1388 > SZAS-7. The sequence continues at coordinate 3,727 of JAFEGT010000068.1, read as the reverse complement.
TTGTATGCTATCTTGACTATTTATAAAATTGAGATATTACTATGACAGTTCGAGTTCGTATTGCTCCGTCCCCAACAGGTGACCCACACGTAGGCACAGCCTACATGGCCCTCTTTAATCTAATCTTCGCTCGCCACTTTGGCGGTAAATTCATTTTACGTATCGAAGACACAGACCGCACAAGAAGCCGTCCAGAATATGAAGAAAATATTTATAAGGCGCTTGCATGGACAGGTATAACCTGGGATGAAGGTCCTGATGTTGGTGGTCCATATGGCCCCTACAGACAATCTGAGCGTACTGCAATCTACCAGAAGTACTGCCAAGAGCTGCTTGATGCAGGTAAAGCCTATAAATGCTTTGCAACACCTCAAGAGCTACAAGAGATGCGTGAAATTGGCGCAAAAACTGGCTCTAAACTAGGCTACGATAGACGCTATCGCAACTTGAGCGCTGAAGAGATCGCTGAGCGTGAAGCAAGAGGGGAGTCCTACACCATTCGCCTTAAGGTGCCACTATCTGGTGATTGCGTATTTGAGGATGCCATTAAGGGCAGAATTAGCTTTCCTTATGCAGATATTGACGATCAGGTGCTGCAAAAATCTGACGGATTCCCAACCTATCATCTTGCAAACGTTGTGGATGACCATTTAATGGGTATTACGCACGTAATACGTGGAGATGAGTGGATTAGCTCTACGCCAAAGCATGTGCTGCTGTACGAAGTGTTTGGCTGGACTCCGCCGGTGTTTATGCATATGCCGCTTTTACTTGGTAGAGATGGCAAAAAGCTTTCAAAACGCAAGAATCCAACATCGATTTTTTACTATCGCGACAGCGGCTATCTCCCAGAGGCTTTTGTCAACTTTTTGACCCTTATGGGCTACAGCATGAGCGATGGACGCGAAATTTATACACTTGATGAAATCATCAAAGAGTTTGATCCTAAGCGTATAGGCGTCTCTGGAGCTGTTTTTGACATCACCAAACTTGACTGGATCAATCAGCAGTATGTTATCCAGCATATCCCCCAGGATAAGTTGTGGGAGCGTCTGAAGGCCTGGAGCTTTAATAACGACTTTATGAACCGTCTTATGCCTCTTGCGCACTCTCGTATGAAGAATTTTGGCGACTTCATGGAGCTTGCTGACTTTCTCTTTATCAACCATCTGCCCTATGCGGAACCTCTCTTTGAGGTGCCAGGTGTAACCAAAACAAAGATTGCAGCTATCTACCAGACCATTATTTGGGAACTGGATAGATCAGAAAACTGGGGTGGTTCAGGTATGAATGAGGCCTCACGTAAGATTGCAGAACTATTTGGTGTAAACCATAAAAAAGTGGTAATGCCGCTACTCTTTGCCTGCATTATGGGTAAGCGCCATGGCCTGCCGCTCTTTGACTCTGTTGACCTTCTTGGTAAGGATAGAGTGCGAGTGAGACTGTTGCAGTCTATGGAATTTAATGGGGGACTCTCTTCGAAGAAAGTGGATGCCCTCAAAAAAGCGTATGAAAATGGCTCTATGGCAGCAGTAGAACATGACCTCGTATAGCCGCACTAGCCCATATTTGGCGCCCCTTATCGACCGTTACCGCTTAAATAAAAGCGGTTCGACAAAAGAGACATGGCATGTTTCTATAAGTCTTGGAGGTTCCGGGATTACCTTTAGGCCGGGCGATAGCATGGGCGTCTGCCCTGAAAATGATTATGGCATGTGCGAGGCCATCTTGCAGCGACTAGGCGTGCCTGCTGATAGTGAGGTGCAAGACCCTCGCTCGCAGGAGACCTTTCGCATCGAGGAGTATTTGCGGCGTAAGGCAAACCTTTCAGTTCCTACCAGAAAGCTCGTTCAGGAGCTTGTTGTGAGGGGGGCGACCCATCTTGAAGAGCTTTTGAAGCCAGAACAGGATGAACAGTTTCGCGAATTTATTGCCAATCACAACGTTTTAGAACTTTTAGAGCTCCATCCTGAGGCTCATTTAGGTGTGCAGGATTTGGTCCAAAACTTAGGTCCGCTTTTGCCGCGCCTCTATTCTATAGCATCATCACAGGCTGCACATCCCGATGAGGTTCACTTTACGGTCTCACGCGTGCGCTATGAGCAGCATGGTAAAAAGCGATTTGGTGTTGCGTCTCATTTCTTGTGCGATATGGTAAAAAAGGGTGAGTGTAGGGTTCCTGTCTATGTACAGCAGACAAAAGACTTTCTTTTGCCAGAAGATAATCAACTTCCGGTGATTATGATTGGCCCAGGAACGGGTGTTGCACCATTTAGAGCCTTTATGCAGGAGCGTTTTGCACGAAACAGCCCCACAAACAAAAATTGGCTCTTTTTTGGAGAGCGTAACCATGCCCATGACTTTTTTTACGAAGAGTACTGGCAGTCGCTGGCAAGCAAAAACCTTCTTAGGATAAGCGAAGCCTTTTCACGCGATCAAGAAGAAAAAATCTATGTCCAGCATAGGCTTTGGGAAGCACGTAATGAAGTATGGCAGTGGATTCAGGATGGCGCACATATCTATGTGTGCGGTGATGCAAGCCGTATGGCAAAGGATGTAGATCAATGCCTGCAGAATATCATCAAAGAGGCTTTGCAGATCTCTGACGAATCAGCGCGCCACTTCCTTGCTGACCTTCGCAAGCAAAAACGCTATTTAAGAGATGTCTACTAAACAAGATTTGCAGGACTATAGATCAGGATTTTAAATACAGAACAGGATGTGCAGGATCGGCTTCGCCGGCAGGATAAACAGGATAGAGAAATCAGGTTTAGGGGAGATCGAGCCTTTCGCTCATAGCCTTTGTGTACAAGGGTGTGATTTGGTAAAAGAATTATAAAACTTTTGAGGTAAGGTATGAAAAGACAAAAGCAAACAGATCCTATATTGATTGGGTTTCTCATAGGCTGCTTGTCGCTTCTGAGTCTTACGCTTTTTCATCATACCATAGGCACAACGACGACGTTTGTGAGAGCTGCTGCACTTTTTTGGCAGCTTTTTGACCCTACACACCTGGCAGAGAATAACTATTACAAAAGTTATTTAGACAACAGCTCTTGGATTAACTGGCAGGCGGCTTTCGTATTTGGTATTTTTATAGGGGCTTATTTAGCTTCAAAAATGTCTAAAAGCTCCCTTGCCTATACTGTAGCCGAGCCTTGGCAGACTACCTTTGGTTCTAGCGCCCTCAAGCGATCCCTTGGAGCCTTTATGGGAGGTATAATCATTCTATTTGGCGCACGACTTGCAGGTGGTTGTACTTCAGGACATGTTATTTCAGGGGGTATGCAGCTTGCGCTTTCTGGCTGGCTGTTTATGATGGCATTTTTTGCCACAGGCGTTGCAACAGCAAAACTCGTTTACAGGAGATAAAATGCAGACAGCTCTTTTTTGTTCTTGGTATGAACTTGTTACGGGTCTTGTGGCTGGCATAGCATTTGGGTTTCTTCTACAAAAGGGCAGCCTTACGCGTTTTACCGTTATAGTGAACCAGTTACTTTTAAAAGACTTTACCGTTCTCAAGGTGATGATGACGGCTCTTACTACGTCGAGCATTGGGTATCTCATCTATTCAACCCTTTACACAGCACCTGAAGCCAGTATAAGTGCCACAACAGCCTATGCAGCGCTTGTAGGTGGGGGGATATTTGGTGTTGGCATGGCGATACTTGGCTATTGTCCAGGTACGGCTGTAGGCGCCCTCGCTGATGGCTCAAAAGATATGAAG
>JAFEGT010000067.1 GCA_018239765.1 Verrucomicrobiota bacterium | reverse complement strand
AAAGCCTAGGGCAACGCCCTAGGAATCTGGTATACAATGAGTTGCAGGCTGTAGGCCTGCGTTATAGCATATGGTCATATAATAACTATAATGCAGGCCTACAGCCTGCAATATATTCCACATCATAAACCTAGGGCGTTGCCCTAGGCTTTTATAACCCAGGCCGTTGGCCTGAACGTAGTTGTGTTTAGTTTTGTAAATGGCTTTTGAGATTAAGAATGTTAATCGCCGAGGGCGACACGGCCATACGGGGTGATCATGAAGCAAGCTTTACCATCTTTTTCGCCCGTTGTGGTAATGCCCACCTTGTGCAAAAGATCAAGAACCACACATTCGATAAAGCTCTTTTCTTTGTCACTATAGCTAGGAAGGCTGTAGCGCCATTTTTTTCCCGTGCGAACCAGTGTAACAGGGCCCTGCTGGCCAAGAGGTGCAAGAAGACCTGCTAAAAATTGCTCAAAGAGGATCCAGGAGTTTTGTGGGGCATTTTTGAGCCCTTTTTCGATCTCATAGACAGCTTTTTCAATTGCAGGAACATGCTCACTCCACGTGCCATACCAATCGTCAATTGTTGCGCGGAAGTGGTTCATAGCAACTTCCTGGTCTTGACGTGTAGCAACGTTTACAGGAGGGCGAGTTACTGTCACGCCTGTTACAGCTTCGAGCTTATGTTTTTTCTGAAAGCGCAAAAGATCGCCCCATTCGGCAAATGGTGTAATTCGTTCTTTGCCATCTTGGTAGCTTGATACAGCAACAAAATGAAATTCAAGAAGCAGAATATATTCCTGCAGTTTTTCTCGTGTAAGCTTATATCGTTCGCGTAAAGTTGCGGTATCGAGCGTAAGATCTGAACTTGCAAAAAGCTCTTCTACAATTTTATTGAGAATTACATCTTCGAAGATAAGATCTTTGAGATAATTTTCGTAGATCTTTGGGGTATGCAGGTACTTTTCTACGATAGAATCAAAAATATTATCAGAAGAACGAGGAATACTATACCAAGTTGGCAGAATAGATATAGGTACTTTATTTAAAAGTCCTTGTAAGCTTTCAAAAGAGGGGGCCTGTTTGTTTGCAAACTTTACCAGATGAAATTCAAAGTATTTTCTAAGTTCTTTATCGATAAAAAGGAGATCACCTTGTCGCATAGTAAGTCCGATGCGACTAAATGTCTCAAGTGCTAAAAAGAGTGTGTCTTGATCGCAAGATACACAATCTAAAATATCTGCAATTCTGCACTTACTTGGTTGAAACAGAAGCTCTTTTAGAACCTCTATTTCCAGAGTAGTGAGATCGGCTAAAAAAAGGCGATTTATTATATCCTTTTTATAGGGATAGTCCGAAATATTGACTTTGTTTTTACGGGTAATTGCGCTTAACATAAGGCACTATTGTGGCCTAAATTACCATTAATAATCAACGGTTTATGTGCCCCCTATGATTAAAATTTAACTTATAGTATAATTAGTATAGAGGGAGAATATTATGCGAAGGGCTAAAACCCATAAAAGTCGATCGCACACTCATACTGCCACCTATAGGGGAATGGATAATACCCGCATTCTCGATTCATTATTAAAGAGAACAAAGATTTTTCAGGATGTATTGGGTATTACATCTGAAGAGCTTTCAACACTTTATGAAAAAGCTCATGCTTTTCTAGAGTTAAATCGTTTCGAAGAGGCTCAATCTTCTTTTGCCTTTTTAACAAAGTTAAATCCTTTTGCTTCAGATTTTTGGATTGGTCTTGGCGTAAGCTATTTGATGCAAGAGCAGTTTATGCAGGCATTTGATGCGTTTATTATGGCACTCACTATGGAGCCTGACCGCTACGAATGCTATGCATACGCAATTGAATGCTGCACGCAAATGCGTAACTTTACTCAGGCCGAAGCACTTGTAAAACAAGCCGTTACCTACGCAAAGCGTCACCCTCGTCACGAGCAGTCGCTTATTATCCTTGAAGAGGCGCCGCATCTTCTCAGCCAGATCGAACAGGCTAAATTATCTAGGTCCTAAAATTACACCCCTGCCCGTGCCCTTGCCCTTTCCCGAGTTATTTTATTTTTCATCGCATTAAAGTCCCATGCAAGCTCAAGTGAAATAACTAAAAAATAAGTGGGCAAGGGCAAGGGCAGGGGAGAAATAAGATAACTATTGAAAAGAGGCTTGAGTGGGCGTATAGTACTTTGCATGAATTTTCGTGCGACGATCTTAGCTATTTGCCTCTCTCTATCTTTGAGGGTGTATGGCGAGCTGCCTAGTATGTCTGAGCTGCTTACAAAGAGCTTAAACATAAAGCTTGAGGCACCTACCTACAAAGATGGCGTTACCTACACCGATAAAGGCGGCGTTGTCACTGGTAAAGACCTCTATCTGCAAGCAGAGAAGATGAAGTACACCAACAACAAAACCACTCGCACGATTGAAGCGTCAGGGGATCTGTTTTTTCGATTCAAAAACCGTATCTATACGGGCGAGAGGTTGGAGTATGACCTCAACAAACAAACCGCTATCATCTATAACGTCCATACTGATGCAGGTCTTTGGTATTTAAGTGGGAGCAAGCTTTCGCTCAATGCTGATGGCTCAGGGGTTATCGACGACTGCCGCATGACTACAGACGAAAATGTCGAAGATGACTGGACAATCGAAGCAAAAGAGGTTCATGTCAGCAAAAATAATACCCTAAAAGCACAAAACGTGCGTTTTATGGTGTTTGAAAAGCCTATTTTTTGGATTCCATCGCTTTCAAAAGACCTCAATAACGACTCAATGAGCCCCATAAAGTACCGCGTAAGCTACTATAAAAGGGGCGGTGTGCGCCTTGGCTTAAGCTACAGCTTTGATATGGGCGATAACTGGAAAAACAAGGTGCTTTGCGATGTAAGCACTCGTAGAGGGCTTGCTGGGGGCTTTGCCACAGAATACAAAAATCCAAACAAAAAAGAATCCTTTTCTGCTTTTAACTACTACGCCCACGATATTGCCACAAACGACTCTGACCGAAAAGATCGCTACCGCTTTCAAGGTAAATATGCAAACAAGCTCTTTGACGATAAGCTTGGCGTTATAGCAAACTATGATAAGCTTTCTGACCCTGAATTTCCGGCAGACTTTACAAGTCGAGGGCTAGATTCAGCACGGGCAAAGCCAACTCAGGCCCAGGCGACGATCAAAGATCCAAATTGGATCTCCAGCCTCAATACGAAAGTGCGCATCAATACTTTCCAATCTGTAAAGCAGCAGCTTCCGCTCTTTACCTTTAACATGAGGCCATTTGAGCTTGGTGAGTCCAAGGTTGTTATCGACAACCGTTTTAACGCAGGCTATTTAGACTATCAGTATGCGCGCAAAACTCCTGATGTGCATAACTTTCATTCATCGCGCGTAGACCTTGCTCAAAAGGTGTCAAGACCCTGTCCTGTGGGTATCTTTACCATTACCCCTCATGCGGGATATCAAGCAATTGGGTATGGCAATAGCCCTCAGCATGACTCAAAGCTCTTGGCACAGGGTATTCTTGGTGTAGAGGCTCACACCCGCTTTAGACGGCAATCACATATAGTAGAGCCCTATTTGCAGTATGACTACTACTCGAACCCTACTGTAAACCCACATAAGCATTACCTTTTTGATCTGCAGGATGGCCTCTATAGGCAAGATATGCTGCGATTTGGCGCAAGAAACTTTATGCAGTTCGGTCAGTCTCAGCTCAATTTTGACCTTTATGGAAGGGCCTTTTTTAACTCTCCAAAGATAGGGTCACACCTTCCAAAGGTCTATCTCGATAGCGTATATAGACCTAGTGGGTTTTCGCAGTATACACTCAACACAGCATGGGATCTACAGCACAACCTGATGGATCACTTTAACCTAAGAGGGGACTTTACCTTTTCTGATGATATTGCGATGGCTCTAGAGTATCGTCATAGAAGTGCCTACGCATGGCGAAAGACTGATTATAGCAACTTTATGATCGACACATTCCGCTCACAGCATCGTCTCAGGCACTCTTTGATGTCGGATAAACGCGATACATTTCTTACGCATTTCTTTGTTCGTCTTATGCCGCAGTTGGCTTTAGAGCTGCGTACACGCCATGGTTGGGGAAGAAAACATGCGCATCACTATAATGAGTATGAAGTAAACTGCATTAGCCTCTTCAGAAATACGGTAACAATAACACTTACCTTCCGCCATCGTTCTACAGGTAATGATTATGGAATTGACATTTCATTTGGGCGAGGCTCTCATTCAGACAGCATCGATTTCAAAAAAATCGGCCAAGGCACTAGCACGAATCTGCGTTGATGCAGTTCATTCAATAGCATTTCTGAAGAGAAATTTCTTCCTCTTCAATTACTGAACTTGCCATAAATACCGTAAACTTCTATATCTGGATCATTCTAATAGAGGAGTTTTATTATGGTAAAGGCAGTAGCAGTAAAAGGGGCTTCACCCCACTTTCTAAAGCAAAAAAACATCGTAGCAAAAGATGCAAGCATGGCGGCAAAACCTGCTCTGCAAAAGCCGCAGGTTTACACAACCGTTGATGCTGGCAAATTGCATATTGCCATCGATGAAAATTATGCAGGATCAATCGACAGTTATAATAATTTTCTGACCAAATTTTTTGCGAAGCTGCTCGGCTGGTCTACTGAAGTTGTTATCAACAATAAAACTCGTCAGCTATCAAAGTCAGACTATCTGAGATGGCTCAATAGCAATACTGCCTACGGTGATGTCTCCAATGAGGCGCTTGCCACATTCGCCGATTTTCATAAGCTGGAAGTTAAAGCTGCAAATGGCAGTCTCGGTCGCATGAGAGACCATCTAAGCCAAAACAAAAGTCAGCGCCTTTTTGAAAAGATGGTGCTAGCGCTTGCTGTAAACAAAGATGTTGAAGCGGCAAAGAAATATGCAGCCAAGGGTGCAAATCTCGATGGCTATTTCTGGGTTCGTGATGGCCAGCCAATTTCATTTACCACAGTCGATGCTGACTTAGCCGATGATAAGGCAGTAGAATTTAGAGCAGGCCGCTTAACGCCGCTACTCTTTGCTGCTGAGCGTGGCTATAAAACATTTTGTGACTTTGCACGCAAGCTGCAGGCAGATCAGAAGCTTGAAGGGCAGTATCTGCTTTTTTCCAAAAAAATTATGGAAGTTAGCCCAGTTACCTCGCTTGTAAAGTCTGAAGAGTATAAGTCAAGCGATGGGCGAGTGCTCACACGCATTACACTAAAAACCTCTACAATGCTGCAGATTGAAGACCACACAACACCTAAGGTGGACTGCAAGTTTGCTCCTGAAACAGGCGCAATGGTGAAGGTTGAAAGCAAAGCTCCTGTGACAATTGAAAAATATTCTAAGAGCCTTGAGCGCTTCACAACGAAGTACTTGTAATTTTTTAAGGACCTAAAGGACATAAGGGACATAAAGGACATTATTTAAAGTCCCTTGTGTCCCTTATGTCGCTTATGTCCCTTTTCTTGCTTTACTAAATTAGAAATTATAGGCAAAATTGTCCCTTTCTAGAGGGATTATGCTTGATATTGCAATAATTGGTGTAGGCTATGTAGGCCTTGTTACAGGCACATGCTTTAGCGAAATGGGTAATCACGTTACCTGTATCGATAAAAATCAGGCAAAGATCGATGCCCTCAATGGTGGCACCATTCCAATTTACGAGCCCGGCCTTGAAGAGATGGTTCGCCGCAATACAAAAGCCCATCGTCTTGAATTTACTACACAGTTTACAGAGGCAATCGCCAAAGCCACCGTCTGTATGCTTGCTGTTGATACGCCAGTAGGCCCTGATGGGGCGTGTGACCTTACATCGATGAAGGCGGCTACCCGTCAGATTGCTGAAGCTATGAATGGCTACAAGGTAATCGTCACAAAATCGACAGTTCCTGTAGGCACTACAAACCTTGTACGTTCCATCATTACTGAAGTGCTTGATGCAAGGGGAGTGGATTTTGATTTTGACGTCGTTTCAAACCCAGAGTTTTTAAAAGAGGGCTCTGCCGTCTATGACTTTATGAAGCCCGACCGTGTTGTGTTGGGGGTAGATTCAGAGCGTGCTGCAAAGATCATGCGAGAGCTTTACCGTCCATTTATGCTGGGAAGCGACCGTCTGCTTGTTATGGACACAGCCTCAGCAGAACTTACCAAGTACGCAGCAAACTGTATGCTAGCTTTACGAGTCTCCTATATGAACTGGCTTTCTAACCTTGCTGAGACAACAGGCGCCAACATTTTACAGATACGTAAAGGCATAGGCTCAGATAAGCGCATAGGTTCAGCCTTTTTATGGGCGGGAGTGGGCTATGGCGGTTCCTGCTTTCCTAAAGATATCAAAGCCTTGCGTCAGATGGCAAAAGATCATGGCATCTCCACCGCTCTTGTAGATAGCATAGAAGAGATCAACAAGGCCCAAAAGAGCCTTCTTGTAACAAAGATGGCAACCTATTTTGAGCCTTTTGGCGGCCTTAAGGATAAGACTATAGCCATTTTGGGTCTTGCCTTTAAGCCCGATACTGACGATATGCGTGAAGCGCCATCGCTTGTAATTATTGACGAACTTTTGGCTCAAGGAGCACATGTGAGGCTCTTTGATCCTGTAGCGATGGATAATGCCAGAGCAATACTTGGCAATAGATCCGAAATTACCTGGTGCCAAAATGAGCTTGATGCCGCAACAGGCGCGCATGGTATTGCCCTTGTTACTGAGTGGAAGCAGTTTCGTCTTTTAGACTTTACCGCGCTCTTAGGTTCTATGAAGTCCAAAGCCTTTTTTGATGGGCGCAACCAGTACACACCAAAAGAGATGACCTCTCATGGTTTTGACTATATTAGCATAGGACAAGCTCCTGCAATGCACCTACTCTCGAAAGACTTTTTGCCTCACGAAATGGACGTGTACGCTCATGGCGAATAGTGCCCGTACAAGCATTTTGCTGCTTGTGCTGAGCCTTTTCTTTGCCTGCATATCGGGTAAGCCGATCACCTTTATAGCAGGGCCTATGGTGATGCTGCTCTATAATGCGTCGCTTGGAGTGTGCCTCTGGGCTGCGCTTATAAGCGGGCTTTTTCTTGATGCTGTTGAAATGAGTCCCAAATTTGGATTTTTGGCACTTTCCTATCTTCTTGCATGCCGGTTGGTCTATTCCTTTAGGCTCTATTTCTTTAAAGATTCATACATTACGCTTCCTGCAATGACCTTTCTCTTCTCTTTTTTTGCAGGATGCATAGAACTTCTCGTGGCGCTCTTTTTTGATATAACGGTGCCAACATCTGGTTGGGAGTGGCTTTTTGTTGTGCCGATGGTGGACCTATTTTTTGTGCTTGCCCTTTTCAGCTTGCCCACATTTATCTGGCATCAGTATTGTGTAAGGGTGAAGCGGAGACGATATAGTGATGATTCTTGATGGAAAACTGGTAGCGAGCACGATCCATGAGCAGCTTAAAGATGCAATTAATGACCTTTCTGGCCGTAAGCCATGCCTTGCGGCAGTTCTTACAACCGATCATCCTGCATCGCACACCTATGTAAAGCGTAAGGTAGCCGCCTGTAAAGAGGTTGGTATCACCTCAAAAGTTATCCAGATTGCTCCCACAACGACTGAAGAGGTTATTCAGCTTGTTGATAGGCTCAATAGTGATCCAGAAGTTGACGGTATTTTGCTGCAGCTGCCATTTCCTCATGGTATTGATGTAATGCAGGTGATGGAGCGAATAGATCCTAAGAAGGATGTAGATGGCTTTCATCCTTGCAATATTGGCAAAATTTTACTTAGCGATTCCTCGGCGATGCATCCCTGCACACCTCTTGGCATCAAAACACTTCTGCAGTTCTACAAGATTGAAGTGGCAAGAAAGCATGTTGTTATTGTTGGAAGAAGTAACATTGTGGGCAGGCCCCTTGCTGCGCTTCTTTTGCAAAACGCGCCTGGTGCTAACGCTACCGTAACCGTGGCTCACAGTTTAACAGAAAATCTTGCTGAGATTACTCGAACTGCAGACATTCTGGTGGCGGCAGTCGGCAGCCCCGATCTTATCCGCGCTAACATGGTAAAAGAGGGTGCTGTGGTGGTTGATGTTGGCATTAACCGCAAGGATGACTCTAATAGTCCCAAAGGTTTCAAGATTGTAGGTGATGTAGCCTACGATGAAGTTGCACCTCTTACGAGCGCGATAACGCCAGTTCCTGGCGGCGTCGGCCCCATGACCATCGCCATGCTCCTCTCCAATACCCTCAAAGCCTATAAACTCAAATTCGCATCGGGCTAAGTAAAATAAAAAAATAACAGGATGTGCATGATCGGCTAAAGCCGGCATGATAGGCAAGATAAAATTCCAAACGATATAACGATAGGAACGATAATTTTTTGTTTTTTATCCTTCGTATCGTTCTATCCTTCTTATCGTTGGGTATTTATCCTGCTTAATTTATCCTGCTTGTCCTGCCGGCAAAGCCGATCATGTTCATCCTGCTTAATTCCTCTTGGCTTATCGCATGTGAAGAAAATCTTGCAGAAATAGCAAGGTCATTTTACAATCCGGTTGTCTAAACCCTTAATTTTAGAATGGATCAAAAAATGAAGACAACCCGAATGACATGCCTCGGAGCACTCGCTCTGGCAGCATTTTTGCCTATGTTAGGTTCTGCTGCGCCAGCAGTGAAAAGACCTGATGGAAAAATGGCCGCAAAACAAAAAGTGACTATACCAAAACGCCTTCACCGTAAAGCTAAGGCTGATATGAAACATGGTCTAAAATTTGCCCCGGGCAAACCTCAGAATGGCCAAAAGAACAAAGCGTATCAAGTAACTTCAGGTCCTAAAGGCAGCTGGACCCAGCTTGTAAACGTTCCCCCAACCGATCTTGGTGTGGGCAATCAATTGCTTATGACTGATGGATCGGTAGTATTTATCGAAGCAGATTTCCATCTTGTAGAGCCTGGCATAGGTAGTGGTCTATCAACTGGAAGGGTCTTCAAGCTTACACCAGATAAATATGGAAGGTATGAAACTGGAACCTGGTCTGAGATCGCAAGCCTTCCCCAAATTGAAGCGGAAGTGACAGCCTCTATCGCAGATAATGTTCTTACAATTATCAAT
>JAFEGT010000066.1 GCA_018239765.1 Verrucomicrobiota bacterium | reverse complement strand
GCTAAAGCCGGCAGGATAGGCAAGATTCAAATAAGCAAGCTTCAAATAAGCAAGATTCAAGAATAATAATCCTCCTAAAAGGCCATGAAAACCCAGAAAATAAAGGTCTGATTTCATCTATCTTGCCTATCCTGCCGGCTATAGCCGATCCTGCGCATCTTGTTAGTTTTGTATCAGATCAAGAAGCTGTTTGGTGTAGGTCATGAAATTGGGGCGCTTGGAGGCAAACGCAATCGCGTTCGCGCTCATTGTCTCGTAGAGCTCAGGTGTAATCGAGAGAATCGTTTTGGCAAGGGTATTAGGGTCGATGAGTTTTGGTGCTGCTAAACTGTCAGATGTTGGGTTGTAGACAAGATCGGGCATGTTGTGCAGTGTGCCGCCAAATTCGGGATAGTGCGCAAGATCTAGCGTAGGGTCTATGCAAAAGCCCGTTTTTGCATCCTGAACTACTTCAGGAAGGCCATCAACTTTTGCAGCAATGACAGGGCAGCCTCTTAGAGCGGCTTCTTGAGCCACAAGCCCAAGTGGCTCTCGTATCGATGGCACAATGGGAATGGTGTCAGGCTTCACAGTATCACAGTTTCAGTTGCTCTCAAACTGCGATACTGTGAAGCCCCATTTTCGGATCTGTGAGAGCCTGAGGGTGAGATCCCCTCGGGCTACTCGACTAACAGAGCCTGGCCCTTTTTACTAAACTACTCAACATTAGCTTCTTCTTCAGTTGCATCGAGGTATTTAACGACCTCTCTAAGCGCTACTTTTAGGTAGCCACTGTCTTGCAATTCAAGAGCAGCAATAGCCTTAATTTTAGTAAGTATGTATGTGATTGATTCATCTTGATCTTCTGTCATCTGGTCAAATTCTTCTGGCGTAGCACGCATGAATGTGTGCAGTCTTTCTAAAAGAGTGTGGTCTTTGGTAACCCTATTAAAATGGACGTTGAAAGTCTCATCTTTTATCGTAGTTTCAATCGCTAAGCGTGTCTCTTCTTTAAAGTGGTTAGGTATTCTTTTGTTATGAAAGTAACGGAAATTATCGCAACAAAAATAAAAGACTGATTTAAAAAGAAAACTCATAAGTGCAGGCACATCGTATTCACGAAGGTCCCTTGATAAAGCCTCCCCGCAGTTTTGCACAATACTCAATGCAAACACTTCTGCATTTTCGGGACGCACAAGAGAAAGCACAATTTTGTTTGTACTTGATATGCATAGCCAATTTTTGTTAGGGTCTTTTACCATGCCAGTATACAAATTATCAGTATACTCCAGGTTCCAAACAAAGCCAGGTGGTAATCTAGAGAGGATAAAAGATACAAATCCATCTCGCACTTGTACAGCATCCCCAGAAGAACACCACTTTAGAATTTTCTGCCTTTCTTTCGAACTAATTCCGTAAAAAATGGCTTTTTGATTAGCTGGTATTGTCAAATGCGTACAACGATTTTCTATCATTCTTCGGCCTAAAACCCTCAAGTCTATAAAACAGTGGTCAATTTCAGTTAATTCAATAGTAAATCCTGTATCAGAAAAAATTTCTATGGTGTCATCTTTATAAGTAAAACGACTGTCCGATATCAATATTTTTCTTCCAAAAGGAAGAAAAAGTTGGTTTAGGGCAAATGAACAGGGACTCATTTCGCTAAGTTCGCCTTGTAGAAGAGTTCCTATATGGCGAATAAATTCACCATGGATTTTTAGCACTTGACCCGCTGCTACGCCTATTCTTGGATGAAGAAGCATTCGATCTATAAAAGATCCTTCCCAATAGGTATGATCCGGTGATTCGGAGAAGGAAAACTCAACAACGCCTCCTTGGGCTTCCATTTCTCTTAAGCAAATACAGTTTTGTACTGTACCCATAAATTCAATTTTCCCACTATTGAACTTCACTTTTTTCAAACGAGAGGCTCTTTCAAATCCAGGCAAGGGATTCGCAGTTAAAAAGCGCTGTAGTTGATTTTCCCCTTTGCAAGCCTCTTCTGTTAACCCAATAAAATTGAGCACTTGACCAACCTCGAGATTAAAAGTCATGCGTGAAGAGATGACCATTACTCGGAAAAACTCAGATGCTCGGGTATAGATTTTTACAGCTTTTTCGGCCGTAATAACAGCGCCTCTAGGAAAAACAGCGTCAAGCTCATCCTCGATTTGATAGGTCACCTCTTGCTCAGGTAGAGTAAATCCAACAGTCTTTCCTATTGGGGTAATAAGTTTGTTGAGTAGGCACATAAGAGAAATAGTTGCATTCCCATATGTTGGATCATCAACCTCTAATTCGCCTTTACGAATATGCATTACTGCTTGCATGTTCTGAATACGCAAGTGCTGCTCTTGAGGAATTTCCAGGGTGTCATAGCTGCTAAAATAGTCTTGAAATGCTCTAATATTTGGAAATTGTACGCTCATAAAAAATCCTTTGCAATTGGCCGTTACTTATTTATTTGCGAAAATTATAGACGCTAAGAGCATAGAGTAATAGTAGTAAAAGAAGCTGCTGTTACTTTTAGTGAACGGGGCCGTGCGTGCATTGTGCATAACGTAATCGGGAAATGTAAAATGCACGCACTGCCAGCTTGACTCAGGTTATATTTAAATAAAAAATGAACAGGATAGGCAGGATCGGCTAAAGCCGGCAGGATAGGCAAGCTTCAAATAAGCAAGATTCAAGAATAATAATCCTCCTAAAAGGCCATGAGAACCCAGAAAATAAAGGCCCGATTTCATCTATCTTGCCTATCCTGCCGGCTATAGCCGATCCTGCGCATCTTGTTAGCTTTTTATCAGATCAAGAAGCTGTTTGGTGTATGTCATGAAATTGGGGCGCTTGGAGGCAAAGGCGATGGCGTTCGCGCTCATGGTCTCGTAGAGCTCCGGCGTTATCGAGAGAATCGTTTTGGCAAGGCTAGTGGGATCAATGAGTTTTGGTGCTGCTAAACTGTCAGATGTTGGGTTGTAGACAAGATCAGGCATGTTGTGCAGTGTGCCGCCAAGTGCGGGGTAGTGCGCAAGATCTAGCGTAGGCTCAATGCAAAAGCCAGTTTTTGCATCCTGAACTACTTCAGGAAGGCCATCAACTTTTGCAGCAATAACAGGGCAGCCTCTTAGAGCGGCTTCTTGAGCTACAAGACCAAGGGGTTCTCGTATCGATGGCACAATAAGAAGGTCAATAGAATCATAAAATCCAGAGACATCCTTTATGGCCCCAAAAAAGGTAACTGGTACACCAAGGCGGGCGGCTTCTTTCATAAGCGACTCTTTTTCGGGCCCATCTCCTGCAACTGTAAGGGTAGCGCCGGGCAGCATCTTTAATGCATGCAGGATGATGGCAGTGCCTTTTAACGGTATTAAACGGCCAATGTAGCCCAGTCGCAACGCTTGAGGCGCCTTTTTAGGGGTGCCTGCTGTAATCGTGGGCTTTAGGGGGTTTTCAATAACGGTGATGGCTGTTTGTACACCCCACTTCAGCTGCAAAAGCCGTTTTGCCGCATGCGAGTTTGCAAGTATTGCGTCTGGAATTTTGAAGAAGTTGTTGGATTTCTTGGAAATCCAGGACGCACCATGTTCATAATAGATCACCTTTCCCGGCCAAGGGTACTCTTCCATGCGGTTCCACAAAACTGTGGTTGTAGCATTTTTTAGGGCACGTTTTCGCTGCAATGTGCGTAAAAATCCTGGCAGTTTACATGGTCCAAAATACTTTTCGACAGTGATGCTATCGGCAGAGGCTAAATACTTTTCAAAGAAGGGATGCGGTTTGTTCGATGTAACAAGTATATGCTGCTCTTCGTCTGAAAGCTGCTTTGCAAGTGACAAAAAGTGAATAAAGAGCTCTTCAACGCCGCCTACTGTGTCGAGATTAAGTACGTGATGCATGTTTTCCACTTATCATCGAAATTAGGAGGACTGTGGCAATAACAGCAAGCGATGCCACTGTGTTGACATGATACCATGGGCTAATAAGCATCTTGCACCCTACAAGCATTAAAATAATGCTCACGCCGTAGTGCAGGTTTTTAAAGGACTGAAGAGCATCTTTGAGAATAAAAAAGAGTGATCTAAGGCCTATAATAGCAAGTGCATTGCAGCTAAAGACAAGAAATGGGTCCAGCGTTATGGCAAAGATCGCAGGTATTGAATCGAGCGCAAAGATAATATCGCTAACGGTTATGGCACTTATTGTGGCCACAATCTGCTTTTGGTCGTGGCTCCAGCTTTTAGGAAAGAGTTTATGAAGCCAGGTCAATTTCGGAACGCTCTGTTGATCAGGCTTTTTTAACATCATAAAGCCTGTGATAACAAGAAAGACGCCAAAAACAAGCAAGATCCAGGGTGCCATTTTAACAAGAGAAATACCCACTACAATAAAAGTAAATCGCATCACAAGTGCACCCATGATGCCTATCATCAAAAGTCGCTCTTGCCAGCTTTCAGGCACATGAAAGTGGCGAAAGATCATCAAAAAGACAAAGAGGTTGTCGATGCTGAGCGATTTTTCAATAAGGTAGCCAGTAGTAAACTGCAGCGCACATTCAGGCCCCTTAGAAATGTAGATGACGATGGCAAAGGCCAATGCCAAAAGAATCCAGAAGGCTGCAATCATATAGGAATGTTTGCGTGATCTCTGGGGAAGTAGCTTTAAATCAAGTACGAGCAAGAAGGCAAGCCCTACAGTAAACCAGATCCACCAGTCGAGCCCAAACTGCATCATGAGGGGCTCCGCCGAGAAAGGAAGGTCTGTAAGAGTAAGACAGCTGACACGCGGTCAACAACCTGAGCCCGTTTTTTACGGCTATAGCCTGTTTCGATAAGTGCGCGATCGGCCTGAACGGTGGTGAGTCTTTCATCAAGGAGGCTTACTTTAATGCCTGATGCTTGGTGCAAAAATTCAGCAAATTGGCGCGCAAGAGCGCTACGTTCAGATTCTGTGCCGTTCATATGAAGTGGTAAGCCTACGACAATCTCAATAATAGGATAGCTAAAGGTTTGAATATGTTTGGCAAGAAGCTCAGCGCTTGATTTAACGGTGTGGCCAGCTTGCAGGGTATCCAGGCTCGATGCAATAATAAAAAGTGGATCAGAGACAGAAAGCCCGATGCGCTTTAAACCAAAATCGACTCCTAAAATTCTGCCCTTTAGCATGCTGTTTTCCTTTCAATCATAGCCTTGACAAAGTCTCTAAAGAGGGGGTGTGGCTCAAGAGGTTTAGAGCCAAATTCTGGGTGAAACTGTGCTCCTACCATCCAAGGGTGGTCTTTTACCTCCACAATCTCCGTCAGATCTCCCTCTTCATAGGTGCCACTGATTGAAAGGCCTGCTTTTTCAAGCTGAGGGCGATATTTGTTGTTTACTTCGTAACGGTGGCGATGGCGCTCCGATATTTGGGGCTTGCCATACGCAAGATGTGCCTTGCTATCTTCTTTAAGAAGGCATGGATAGGCTCCAAGGCGCATTGTGCCGCCTCGATCGGTTACCAGTTTTTGCTCTTCAAGAAGTGAGATAATTGGGTCGGGCGTTGTTTGGTCCATCTCTGTGGAGTTTGCGTGAATAAGCCCAAGGCCGTGACGAGCAAATTCTACCACCATCACCTGCATGCCAAGGCATATACCGAAGTAGGGGATTTTGTTTTCGCGGCAGTACTTTGCACAGGAAATTTTGCCATACCAGCCTCTATCGCCAAAGCCTCCTGGCACCAAATAGCCATCGCAGCCATGTGCCCAGTCAGGAAAGGCGCCGCTTTCATCAAAGCGGTCAGATTCTATGCGGCGTATTTCAATCTTATAGCCATTTGCAAAGGCGCCATGCTGCAGCGCTTCAAATACCGATTTATAGGCATCTTGGTGCTGTACATACTTGCCGACAATGCCGACAGTGATAACCCCTTTAGGATGGCGTATGGTCTCAATAAGCTGCTGCCAGTTTGTGAGGTTTATAGGTTGTGATGGAAGCTGTAGCATCTGGCAGATTTTTTCTTCGATGTTCTGAGCATGAAGCGTAAGCGGTACTTCGTAGATGCTATGCTGTACGTCGGCACATTCTATAACATTATCTGTGCGCACATTACAAAAGAGGCTGATCTTCTCTTTTACATCTTCAGAAAGTGAAAGCTCTGAGCGGCAGAGAATCATATCTGGTGAGATGCCGATCTGTCTCAAAAGCTGTACAGAGTGCTGAGTTGGCTTTGTCTTTACTTCGCCAGCAGCCTTAATAAAGGGCACATAGGTAACGTGGATGTTCAAACAGCTATTTGGTTTTTCATAACGCATCTGACGTATAGCTTCCAAAAATGGCTGCGACTCAATATCGCCCACTGTGCCACCTATTTCAACAAGGATCACATCAGAGTGGGCAGCGCAGTCAACGATGCGTCGTTTGATTTCGTCAGTAATATGGGGAATTACCTGAACGGTTTTACCTAAGTAGTCGCCTTTACGCTCACGTCTGAGCACTTCATGGTAGATTTGGCCCGAACTTACACTCGATTTTTTGGAAAGTGGGGAGTGGGTAAAGCGGTAGTAGTGGCCGAGGTCAAGGTCGGTCTCTGCGCCATCGTCTGTAACGTACACTTCGCCATGCTGAAATGGGCTCATTGTACCTGGGTCTACGTTGAGGTAGGGGTCGAGCTTCATCATCGACACTTTAAGGCCCATGCGCTCCAGTAAAAGGCCAATACTTGACGCGGCAATACCTTTGCCTAGCGAGGAGACAACGCCCCCTGTTATGAATATGAATTTTGGCTGCATAACCACTCTGTAACACGTTGAATATCTTCTGGAACATCTACGGCAGGGCTACATTGCTCTGCATAGACAACTTTAATTTTATAACCCGCTTCTAGTACCTTAAGCTGCTCTAGGTCTTCAATAATCTGTAGGGGCGTTTGCGGCATCTTCCCATATTGAGCAAGAAAGCCTCTTCGAAAGGCATAGATGCCCATATGCTTGTAATAAAAGGGAGCGGGACCACTTTTAGTGCCTGGTATTGG
>JAFEGT010000065.1 GCA_018239765.1 Verrucomicrobiota bacterium | reverse complement strand
AACATCAAAACTATTTTCTAAAATTCACAGTAGCAGTATGGTGAAGAAATGAGAAAGGCCTTACTGCTACTTCTTATTTTATCAAGCTACTGCCATGCTGACGAGGCACGGGTCGAGCAGCTTCTGTCGCAAATGACGCTAAAAGAAAAAATCGACTATATTGGCGGCCATAACTACTTCTTTATACGCGGCATACCTCGACTAAAAATTCCTGAGATAAAAATGGCCGACGGCACCGTAGGCGTGCGTAACTACGGCCTTTCAACAAGCTACCCCTCTGGTATAAACATCGCATCATCGTGGAACAGAGAACTTGCCCACGAAGTGGGCAAAATGATGGGACTTGATGCACGAGCTCGCGGCGTTCATATTCTGCTCGCCCCTGGAGTAAACCTCTACCGCTCACCTCTATGCGGACGCAACTTTGAATATTTGGGTGAAGACCCACACCTCACCTCTCGCATTGCCGTAGAGATGATTACAGGCATCCAAAGTCAAAATGTGGTCGCCTGCGTAAAACACTTTGTTGCCAACAACCAAGAGTGGAACCGCCATGAAGTAAGCTCAGATGTTGATGAAAAAACCTTGCGAGAACTCTACCTAGCATCCTTTGAAGCGGCTGTAAAGGAGGCAAATGTTGGCTGCGTTATGGCAAGCTACAACCGAGTTAACGGCGTGCAGATGAGCCAAAATGGCCTTTTAAATGTGGATCTACTCAAAAACGAGTGGGGCTTTAAGGGTATTTTGGTATCTGACTGGTCATCTACCTATGATGGCGTTGCCGCTGCCAATAATGGGCTCGACCTTGAAATGCCAAGGGCTGAGTTTATGAACCGCGAAACGCTCTTTGCTGCCATTCAGAATGGCAAAGTGAGCATGGCAACACTTGACGACAAGGTACGACGCATCCTACGAGTCATTGACGCCTATGGCTTTTTAGATACTATGCAGACTGCTTACAAAGACTCTCTCTTTAACCACAAGGCACATATCGTCTCTCGCAAGATGGCAGAAGAGAGCATAGTACTCTTAAAAAATGACAACATCTTACCGCTTAAATCAGCAAAAGTAGGCTCTATAGCGGTTATAGGACCTCTTGCTATGAAGCCTATGCCGCATGGAAGCGGCAGCAGCGAAACAACACCTGACCTTTTACAGACCTACATCGGCGCGATTAGCGATATGTGCGATGACTCAACGCGAATTCTCCATGCAAGCGGCGTGCCAGAATTTAGCTGTCCACAGTGCAGAACCTCCCTTGAAGAAAGTAATATCGGATTTGTTGGTGAGTATTTTGATAACTGTGAATTCAAAGGCCCACCCGCCCTTACAAGAACAGATCGCGCCATACAGTTTCAGTTTAAAGAGCGAAGCTATAGAGAAGGCGGCCCTACAAACCACTACTCAGTACGCTGGACAGGCTACTTTACGCCAGAACTTTCTGGCGATCACACCTTCTACATCCAGGCAGCAGATAGCTGCAGGCTCTACCTCAACGATGTCGTACTGATCGACAACCCCAATATTTCTTTTGAGCATAAAACAGCCACGCTGCAAGAGGGTAAACCCTATAAAGTGTGTGTAGAGTACGTAGTGCGCCATGGCCCTCAAGGCATTAGCTTCGGTATAGCTCATGGCCAAAATAGAGCCCACGAGCGTGCTCAGGAGGCAGCAGCCTCCTGTGAAGTGGCTATAGTCTGCGTCGGCTTTGATGTGGAACATGAGGGCGAAGATTGGGACCGCTCCTTCACGCTCCCCTATGCCCAGAGCGAGCTTATCCAGCATGTGGCATCGGTAAATCCAAATACAATCGTCGTCGTAAGCTCTGGCGGCAATATAGACATGACGGGCTGGGCTGATAAATCAAAAGCGCTTCTTATGGCTTGGTATCCTGGCCAGGAAGGAGCAAAAGCTCTTGCACGCATACTGTTTGGCGAGGTCTCTCCCTCAGCAAAACTGCCCATCTCACTTGAAAAGCGCCTTCAAGATGGCGCCTGCTATAGCAGCTATCACGATAAAGACAACAGCAAGCGCGTCTCGTACAGTGAGGGACTCTTTTTAGGATACCGCCACTTTGATAGATCGGGTATTGAACCGCTCTTTCCCTTTGGTTTTGGCCTCTCCTACACAACCTTTGGATATGCCAACCTTGCTGCGACAAGTAAAGAGGTCTCCTTTGATATCACCAATACAGGCCCCATGGCAGCATCAGAAATAGCCCAAGTCTACATGAGCACATCTGATCCTATGCGCCCAAAAAAAGAGCTTAAAGGCTTTACCAAAGTTTTTCTTCAGCCTAACGAAACAAAACGAGTTACCCTGCCGCTTAGCCCCTATCGCTACTACGACAACGGCTGGAAAACCTTTAACGGCCCGATCGAACTCCTTATTGGCAGCTCCTCAAAAGAGATCCATCTCACCGCCCAAATTATTGGCAAAGAATAACCCTTTCCGATTGCGGTTCTAATCTGATCTTTGAATTTTAAAATAATATTGATAAATGAATCGAGCAGCTCGAAAAACGTATTTTCGAGCTGCTCGATAGAAGACAGGCTCTTACTTACTATTTGCGTGTGACTTTACAACTATGTCAACGGCCTTTGAAGGAATGCCATTAGCCACCACTTCAAGTTTGCTTTTTCCAGGCTCGATACTGCTGGGCACATCAAAATAGGTAAAGACCTCTTTATCAGACGCCACTCCCATATAGCTATGGTCATGCGTACGGCAGTAAAATACATGACCACTTTTTTTATTTGTAATACGCACTAATGGATAGTTAGTGGCCGATTGAACATCATCGCCATACATTGCCCCTTGCGACATCCCGTTAAAGCGAATGCCTTCTATTTTGTAGGTTTCACCGGGGTGTACTTTTTTAGGAGCACAACGTACAACTGGCGCCCAATCGGGATTGTAACTTTTATCTCCCGGAGTATAAAGCTCCACATCCGAAGTAAAAGTTGTCATCATAATCTGACCTGTTGGCAGGACAAGCATACCGCACTGAGCTGAAAAGAAATTTTCTGACCCTGGTATAGTTTGCATTTCGGTCAAACTTTTGCCATCAAATTCAAAAACATGAAGAGGAGGAGTTACAAATCCTGGACTTGCCGTAACAAGCACATTCCCGTTAGGAAGAAGTGCGCCTGGTCCATCAGCAATACCCAATTGTCCCTCTTCCGGCACATTTGGAAATGTTGGCCCAACAGACCATCTGTTATTGTAGGAATCATAAATAGCTGTATTTCCCGTGACTCCACCACAAGCAAAAACAGTTCCATCAGGACGAAGCACCGCTGGCCCCACTTCTGAAAATACTTCATCAGCAAGCTCAACGATGGTACTTCCGGCTGTACTCCAGGTACCTGTTACTGGATCATACAGTTCTGAGTTTGTTGTGTCTGATGTTAACTCCGGTTGCGATATCGATATCTGCATGTTTGGATGAGCCTGGATTGCTGCCATTAGACTTGCGCCATCTTGGCTATTAATCATGCAGGTAAAGGGATTTCCTGAACCACCCAAAGGGAATGGATAGGTCACATACTCATCGATTACTATACAAGCCGTTGCATGTGCTGCTGCCATTTTAGAAGTCGGTGTGCCCGTACTACATTGGCTAACTTGACCCAGCCATTCACATACTCCTATATGACCTGTAAGGTCATTTAGTGTTGTGCAGGCTGTAATATCTGGAGCAGCAATTGCACCTGGAGCTGTTATGGGATAGGAAAATGACCCAGAAACACTTGCTCGTGCCGGCACAGCCGTAAAAGGCCCAACCCCTGGTTGATCCGTTGTAATTATCGACTGATAGAGGCCTAAATCGCCATAGCAATCGACGGTCAAAACCTTTCCGTTGGGTAATAGCGTCCAACCCTCTTCATTGTTTCTATCATGTTTTGTTGCTGTTCCAGTTTCTGTCCAGCTCATAGTCGTTAAATCTAAGAGCGCCGATTGCCTGCTGAGCGCATCCATAAGCATGAATGTTCCGTCAGAGAGTATAACACTTGCCGCATCTCCAATTGGGAGGGCATAATTTTTTGTGCGATACTGACGGAAAAACGATGGTGGGGCGATAGGAGTCCAGATATCTGAAACAGGATCATAGATCGCACAAAGGCTTTCTTCGACCTGAATATTATCTGAACCATTGTCCTCGCCACCTGCAAAAATAACCCTCCCATCTGCAAGTACTGCTGATGCGAAACTGAACGGTGCATAGTCGACAGAAACAATTAATGGCTCTGACAACACTGTCTGAGAATTATTGAGCTTGTAGGTTCCGGTGCCATCTGCTTCTACGTTAATTCGCGACAAAATTTTTGTCCCCGGAGTGACTCCATCACCCGAAATCGTTTGGCCAGATGCTGACAAAACAGACGCCCCAAACGTTGTTGCGGATGTAACGGTTAACGTTGTTCCACTAATAGATCCGATTATTTCTGCAGCCATATTAGGTAACGAGGCTACTTGCGTCCAGGTGCCATTTACATAGCTTCCATAAATATCAGGTGTTAATATCCACATATCTGGATAAGCGTTTGCAGAGCCATCTGGCAAAACAACACCATGCTGCACGAGCACCCTTCCATCAGTAAGCAATAATTGATTTGTTACGCCATCCAAAAAGGTTGGTTGGTTATTAAGAGGCGTCCAGGAGCCCGGTAGGGTTCTTGGGATATATTTTTTTGTCTGATGACTGCTCGATTGATGTTTATTTTTACCCTTCACCGCTTTAGCACTTAGCGTAGAGCCAAAACAGATTAAAAGAAGAGAAGTGAAGAAAAGAGAAGAGAATAGACTTTTTCTCATAGCGATCCTTGTATGTAGATATCAGCCAACACACCTCTTTACCCAAGAGAGCACTTCGCCCTCCTGATAAGAAGCATTTGGACAACGCAAGGTGTAACAGAGCATATTATTTTTTACAATAAAAAACCAAAAAATCGCACTTTTGCAAAACTAGAGGCTCTTAATTTCTTAAGGCCTCAAAGGCCGGCATATCATAGCCTAGGTCGGAGCGTATGCGGAGGCCTAGGCATAGAGGATAAATAGTATTTGAGTCCTGCAAGGGCGACATTTGATGTTATCGTGACATTTGTATATATTCACTTGCGAGCATGCATAAAGAGCTCGTTATAGCCTTTGATGGTCTCTGTATCAAGCTGCAGAAAGGCCTTTTCGCGGTTGCGCTGAGACTCAGCCATTTCACCCTTTTGTTGATAGTATAGAGCTCGGAGCAAAAAGAGCTCGACTCTATCATCTTCGCGTTCGATAAGAAGAAGCTTCATCCTCTTTAACGTTGCCGCATCACGCTGAGAAAGAGCCTCAAAAATATGAATAAAACATTTTTCAATTGCATTATTCCACCCCTTGTCAAATCTAGGATCTTTATTTTGCTTATAAATCCTCAGCGCAAAATCGAGGGCGCGTACGACATTATTAGCACATACAAGCACCTCATAATACTCACACCATACATCAATTAAATCAGGAGCGAGCTGATAGGCCTTTTCAACAAGCTCTAGAGCTCGATTGAGATCGCCACCTTGCATCCGAATCGTTCGCACCTCATTAAGAATGTCCCTTACGTGCTGTTCATTTTCAGCAATATGGGTAAGCCATGCCCTGTTAGATGACGTAAGCTCTAGCGCTGTTGTTTGATTATCGCGCCTTGCAACGATGTAGACAGGTTGAGCAGGTTGAAGTTTTTGATTGCTTACAAAAAGCCCAAATTGCCCTTCAAGCACTCCACTTGCATTGGTGAGCCTATCATCTCGCTGCAAAACAAGGTTAAGAGCCTGACTTCGTATCTGGCGGATATTTCGATCTCTCCAAAATTCTGCATGGGTATTGGGCTGTTTTCTTCCCCCCTCATCCTCTGCACTCACACGAGTTAAAAGCGTAATACCACGCTTTTGTGAGAAGACACATGTTGCTCCAAGC
>JAFEGT010000064.1 GCA_018239765.1 Verrucomicrobiota bacterium | reverse complement strand
TTCAATTATTCCGCTAAAGCCCTCTTGAGGGCGACATTATAACGCCCCTAAAAGGGGCTCTAGCGGAAATAAAATTAAAATAGTGCGGGCACGGGCAAGGGCACGGGCAAGGGCAAGGGCAGGGGATCTTTTTATTGTCTAAGAGGGGTTTCTCCTTTACACGAACTTGATCTGATCTTTATCATCGTACGACCATAATAATCCAAGATAGAAGCATCCAAATAAGGAGTCAGTATGTCAATACATCTAGATAAAGTTTTTGCAAATATTAACCAATACGTAGAACAGGCTCAAACGCTGTATAAAACAGCAGAAGATACACTTGTACACAACATAAAGCAGATTTTGCCAGAAGAAACGCATCGTGTTGCCGAAAAGGTAGCAAGAGCCGTCCCAGAAACCCTCGTTAGCGCCAGCATGATCACAGGCACACTTAAGCTTGGTGCCTCAATTTACGGCATAGCACGGCTTATTTGGGCAGCAACACCAATTATCCAAACATGCTTAAAAGGGCAGTTTGATGGTCAACCTATGCAGGATGCTGCTGCACAAGCTTTTGAGCGTATTAAGCAGATTAATGAAAGTTTTCGTCCTGCGATCTTTTTATCCTGCGCCGTAGCTGCCGCTGCCGCAACAGTGCTTGGCGCACTCTCACTAAGCCCAACACTCACTATGACAGGCACCTTTATGGGTATGATCAGCTATATGGCTCTCGATTCTATGAAAGAGCCAGCTCCAGCTCCTCAGCCTCAAGTTGCACATCAACCTGAAGTAGCCGTTCAGTAAATCTCACGCTCGAAGAGTGTGATGAATTGTAGCCCAGGTCACCGTAGGTGCCCTGGGAATAGGTACAGTTCAAAAAGTAGCACCCCCGAATGGTGGGTGCTGCAATTCTAAGCAGCACCCACCATTCGGGGGTGCATCATTCAATAGATCTCAAACCACAGAGCACCTCCCTTTGGTCGGTGATCTGGGCTATAATACATCACTCTCTTCGAGAGTGCTCGATAATTTAGTAGCCGTGACTAGTGCCGCAACCGCAAGAAGAGCGGGCGTTTGGATTGCTGATTTTAAAGCCAGATTGAAGACCATCAACATAATCGATCTCAGAGCCCATAAGCTTGCTTAACACTTGCTTGTAGACATGGATCTTTACGCCGTTTGATTCGAAAATCACATCGTTTTCTGATGGCATTTCTGAAAAGCCAAGCACATACTCAAAACCGCTGCAGCCAGCTGGCTTTTCATCAAAACGAAGTGCCCAGCCTTCCTTGCCTTCTTGGCTTGAAATACGCTTAAACACCGCAGCAGCCTCAGCTGTCAGGGTGATTGTAGCAGGGTCTGATTCCTGCTGAAGAACGTTGTTAAGTCTGTTAAGAAGATCTTGGAGATCTTGCTCACTCATGCCATGACGCAGCACGCCAGATTCTACAGTTTCCCATGTGGATGCAGAGCAGCCAACGCAATTTAAGCCAGAACGGGTAAGTTCTTGCTGAAGCTTCTGCGCTTTTGCAGGAAATTTTGTAAAAATTTCATTTATTGTCATTTCGCGTGTAATCGCCATACTTCTTTCCTTAACTTAAAATGATATTGAAACAAGACCTTCTTTGATTTTAGCTTGGCAGCACATGCGTTCGCGCTTTGTGCCAGATTCTCCAAGAAAATCAATTTCAGCCTGTGTAGGCTCAGAAAGGTTTTCGTGACCTGAAACCACTTCAACGATACAGGTTCCACAGACACCTTCTGTGCAGGCAAAGGGGATGCCCGCTTCTTCACATACTTCAGCGATTGGACTGTTGTCTGGCAGTTCTACTTCATCGCCAGTATTTTGAAAACGTATTTTAGCCATAGTGTTATATTATTTCTTTTTTACAGGTTTTTTTGCTACTGGTTTTTTTGCCACAGGCACGCTCTTCTTACTTGTAAGACGCATACCAATATCTTTAAAATCTACCCAAATAGGGGAGGTCCAGCCCATATGTCCATCTTCTTGGGTCACTCGAAGATAGTAAAAGACAAATGGCTTCTTCTCTTTACTCATTATGCAGCAGTCGGCAAGGTTTTCCATGTCGTCGTAGGTAAAGTCTACAAACTGCTCATTTGGCTGATACTCCTTAAGCACCTCGCCGTTACGAATAAGCTCAATTTTTGTAATAGGTGAAGTACCTGCTACATAGATAGAAAGGTGTCGATTAATCGCAAGGCCAGGCTTTTGACCGCCATCAAGCTCACTTCCCATAGGTTGGCCAGCCAGGCTTAAACCCATGATAATGCGCTCGCCAGTGGTTGCATAGCAGTTTCTGTTGTAGAGAGCATCAAAGATGCTTGCACGCGACTGAGCATCGGCATAGATAGCCGTAAGGCCTGGAGTGTATTGCTCCTGATCATTTTCAAAAAAGTCTGCATACATTCCGCGATCATCGAGGCCACCTGCCACAAACCCAAAGCGCTTACCTTCAAGAAGCGCCTTTAAGCATGAACCTTCTTGAGTTTCGTTGATACCGCGCTTAGCTGGGCCCTTAATAGGCCTTGTGTTGCCCTCTTTTACTGTGCACTCAGATGAGCCCCAGGCGTTGTAGATCTCTACAACACGTTCAAATTCTGGATTAAAGTCTTCAAAATTATATTCAAAACCTTTACCCATTGTAAAGCAGGGGATTGAAATCATCTCTTTTGGGGAAAAGAGCTTGTAGATCTTCTTTAAGGTGTTTGAACGCTGCTCTTTTTTTCGAAGAATTGACTTTTCACCTTTGGCAAAGAGGATTTGGCGTACGCCTTCGCTTTTTGGCTCTCCAACCCACTGCTCGCCCAAAAAGGCTGTAAAGCGCTCTTCTTCATCAAGCTCTTCTATGTTCTGTGAAATGTGCTTCCAGGTATCGTTAGAGGTCTCTTCCGCATTTTCAAAAGGCGAAGCGGCAAAGAAGTTTACCGACTTTTCATCTCTAAAATGGCGCAGGCAGCTTTCGATATTCTCAGTAGAATCATAGCGCTCAGATTCACCGTGTAAAACACCCCAGAAGAGGTTTTTTACATCAGTGCCAAAGCATTTGATTGGGCATGAGCGATATTTTTTCTTTGCTTTTACGTTGTTGAGCTCAATTGTATAGACACCAGGCTCATTAAAATAGAGGTTAGGAAGGGCTATAAAGCCAGTTTCAGGAACAAAGAGCTTCCACTTAAGGTTTTCGCGCAGGTTTTCGTGGCTAAGTTCGATCAGCGTCTGTTCTGGGGCATTATTTGTCAGGTTGCCAAACTCATCTTCAAAGCGCAATACCACATCAAAACGGCGATTTTTTGTGGTGATAGATGGAGCTAAAATGCGGATAGTATCGAGGATATTACCCTTGATATCGACGCTAAAAGTTTCTGGGTCTTGGTAGTTACCCTTACCTGATGTGTCTATATAGAGCAGGAAGGGACGACGTCTTTGGAGTGTGTCTTGAGCCTTATTGCCAAATTTTACAAGGTCTTTACCTTTTGGGGCACCGATACAGATAGTAACGGTAGAGCCTGCAGGAACCTCTTGTGGCAGGGAAAATTCATACTGTGGAACATAGCTGTGGGGCAGATCTACAGCTTTTGCCTGGATTACTTTGCCATTTTCTAAAAGGCCATAAATTATGTTGGAGGGCTCTTTAAGGCTTACTTCTGGCACTTGCCAGTCGATTGTACGACCTTTGCTACCTATATCAAATTTTAACAAAGTACCTTTTGGCAGGGATACAGCGGGGGTGTAGATAAACTTCCAGGTATTGACTTCGCCGGCCAAGATAGAACTTGGTTCAAAGTAGCAGATAGATCTTCGCATGAGTGTTCTCCATTACGGGGAGAATTTTTGCATAAAATCCTATTGTTTTCAACCAGATTCGCACCAGATTCGCATGATACATGCCACAGGATAGGCAGGGATACGCATCAGGGTAGTGTAAAATAATAAATAACAGGATAGGCAAGATCGGCTAAAGCCGGCAGGATAGACAGGATAAAATACAAAAAATTAAACGATATAACGATAGGAACGATAGCAACGATAATTATTTGTTTTTTATCGTTTCTATCGTTATATCCTTTTTATCGTTCGGAATTTATCCTGCCGGCTTTAGCCGATCTTGCCTATCCTGTTCTGTATTTTTACTGTTTTATTTTTCTCCGCTGTAGCTGTCGTCTACTTCAACCACATTGCCGCAGACTACCATCGTGTTCTTTTTTTTAGCCGCAGGTTGAGGCTCGGCAACCACTTTAATCGGAGGAGGCTCTACTTTCACAACAGGGGGCTGCGGCTTACGAAATTCGGTGTAGGCACTTGGCGATCGCACAAGCGTCATCACAAGCTCAAGCCGTGACAGTTCAGAAAACGCCTTGGCCGCCTTTTCACGGATTTCTCGCCTTGATTCCGCTTGATCGATGGCAAATTCGGAATATTTATCTGAAAGGGAGAAGGACTCGACTCTATCAAGATATTCGCGCACATAGCTTTCCCAAAATTTGCTATCAGCCGGCACGCTCACATTGCGCTCTCGCATAAACTGCGTTACACGCTCATAAAGCAAAAGCTCTTCAACAATAGGTAGAGCAATAGGAACTACCTTGCTTAATAGGGGGGAGTCCTTCTTCGGCTGAACTGCAGACTTAAAGGCGGTATAAGCTGCCTCTCCCGTAAGGCCTTTGGCAAGCTTTGCAAACATATCAAGCGTTACATGACCATAGAGAAACTTGGTAATAGCGCCGAAGTATTTTCTGCAGTCCTCTTCGGTGATTTCCTTTTTATGTTCTGGCACCGTTAGCGCTTGAACCGCGGCATCTATCACATACAAAACCGTCACGCGCCATGAAGGGTGATAGATCAATGACACAACCTGATTTGCAAGGGTATCAATAACATTGGTTCCATCAGCAATACCTTTTTGTATATCTCCCGAAAGGGTTTGCCCCTTTTTTAATGTTCCTTGAACAGCCTTATAGCTATAGACAGTTGTGCGTATAAGAACCTGTAGAGCCAGATTTGCAAATCCGGTAATGCCGACTCCTTCAGCTTGAGGCTCTTGAGGGCGATTTGAGCTTCCACCCATATAGGCCGTGATCATGTCAGAAACGTAGCGTGTTACTAAAGCCCTCACTTCCTGCTTCTGTTTTTCTGCTCCTAGACCTCCTGGGGCGGCTTTTAGTTCTGACTCAATAAATTGACGTACAATAGCTTCGCTATCTGGCTTATCAGCTAAAGCCGCCTTAAGCATATTTTGAGCTGTTTTAAAGAGATGATCGTTGGTGCCTTTTCCAAACTTATCAAGTTCATACTGCAAAGTCTTATATCCTGCAGCGCTCAGTACCAGCAGGCAAAAATTATGTGGGTTTACAAGCTGCTCTACCCCAAGCTCTACAAAAAGCGTTGTAAAGACTTTAACCAGCATATCCTTTCCCTCGAGCCAGTAAAGTAGGTTATTGCGCATGCCACTTGGAGCAAATTTGTTTAAGACCTTTTCTACAACGACAGTCATATCCCTCATAAGCGCTTCTTTAAGCTCAAATGAGAGGTTTTCTGGCGTAAGAGTCACTTTGGATGGATCTGGAAGGCCAGGGGGAAGCGATTTATCTTTTTTATGCCACTCAAGACGTGCAATAAACTGTGATCGTTCATCCTGCAGTCCTTCACCTTTTATAAAAGCATCAATTGGTGCTTGGCGCGACATAACAATAGCCAGAGCTCGGAGCACAAGGCCCACATTTTTTGGCACCTTTGGATCTTTGGGATCACTTCTTTTGAGGTCCTCTTCCATACCCATGTGAAGCTCCTGTAGCTTTGTGCAAAACATAAGCGCAAGATGCTCAAAGTCTACCCAGGGACCAGTAAGGGACTTTGTAAGCACTGCTTCAGAATAGCGCGAGGTGAGGCCAGAATAACTTCTACCAAAGACATGAGCGACAGCAGAACGGATAGATTCATACAGATCTGCACGTTTTTGGAGCTGATAGTTTATATAACGTGCGCCGATGCGAGAAAAAAAAGGGATGTAGGCCCAGGCGCTATAGGTGGCAACGCCCTCAACCCATGCAGGAACTTCTCCTAAAATATCTGACGCAACAAGTGGTATTGTTTCGTCGACGAGTGTGCCTGCTTTACGACATAGAGATAAAACCTCTTTATCATCGAGAATCTGCTTTTTCGTTTCGATATCTACAAGACGCTCTCGCTGTTTAATAGTAAGAAGGGTCTCTTTAGAAAAAAGGGGGTTACCGCTTACTGTCTTTGAAACAGTAGAAACGGTTTTGAGAAGCATTCTGAAGCCAACATCAAGACTGCTCATGCCGGGTAAGAATCCATATAAGCTACTGACAGAGCTCAAACAGTTTCGAGCAAATAAGCCACGAGTAGAACTCATACAGCCTCGAACTTTTTGAGCAAGCTTTGACTCAGGAATTGCTTCGGCAGCAGCTTGAGGAAGAGGTGAAATCTTTACTTGTTCATCTGCACCAGCTGCTTGCACGTTCATCGACATAGACCACCCCTTTTTACATAATGGCATTCATACCAAAAAGTGAATTATGAGGGTAAAAAATCTGAAAACCCGAGGCGAGAGCTTTTTCTTATTCTTATTCTTGGTCTTATTCTTATTCTCGCCCTTCTTCTCGTAGCAAACCCTGTGAAAAGAAAGACAAGAATAAGACCAAGATCAAGAGCCTTTTGCAAAACTAGGGGCGCTTAATCTCTTAAGGCCTGAAGGGCCGGTATGATATAGCCCTGGTCGGAGCGTAAGCGGAGGCCAGGGTATTGAGATGAAAAAAAATTTTGAGTCCTGTAAGGACGGCATTTATGGAAAGAAAACAATGCCGTCCTTACAGGACTCAAATATTAGTTTTCCTGTATTCCTAGGCCTCCGCTT
>JAFEGT010000063.1:14137-17976 GCA_018239765.1 Verrucomicrobiota bacterium | reverse complement strand
CAGCTTGCGCTCTTTTTATAAGAGCTTGCTCATTTTCGCCCAAAAAAAGTTCGGGGCAGATAAAGAGTCTGAGGATTGGTTGCTTGCCATCAAGAGCTCGCAAGAGTTCACGATAGCCCTCGATTAAAAAAAGAGAGAGTTTATCGCGTGAATGGCGATCTCGAAGGTGTACAACCTCTTTTACGCGATCATTATCAAGACTTGTAATCATGGCGTCCACCGTGCAAAAGCGCCGCTAGGAATCGAAAAGCATTTGCTGCCTTCAAGCAGCATTTCGCCTGTATCAATGGTACCCTTAAATCTCTGTGATAAGAGGTGTTTTAGCGCCGTAGGGGTAAAACCAGGGGTGTGACAAGAAAAGAGCACAAAAAGTGGCTTATCGCTTAAAAGGGCTTTGATGCTATCGAGGAGTGGATTTATATGCTCTTCGATCTTAAAAAGCTCGCCTTGAGAGCCGCGCCCAAAGCTTGGGGGATCAAGAACGATAGCGTCATAGGTTTTGCCGCGCTTTATTTCTCTATTGATAAATTTTTGGACATCTTCAACGATCCAGCGTATGGGGGCATTTTCTAGACCATTAAGGGCAGCGTTTTCTCTTGCCCATGCTACCATGCCCTTGGAGGCATCTAAGTGGCACACTTCGGCCCCAGCTTGTGCTGCTGCAAGCGTTACGCCGCCAGAGTAGGCAAAGAGGTTGAGTAGTCGTATAGGGCGGTTTGCTGCTTGTATTGTTGATCGTATCCAGTGCCAAAAGGGGCGCACCTCTGCAAATATGCCCAGATGGCCAAAATCAGTACAGGAGAGCTTAAAGAGGATGTCTTGAGTTTTTATGGTCCATGTTTCTGGCAGTTTACCTTTTGTCTGCCAGCGGTTTTCGCTGATGCGAGAAAAGGTGGCAGTAGCATTGTCCCAAACAGTTTCTGGAAGACTCTTTTTCCACACCGCTTGAGAGCAGGGGCGGGCAAGTGTGTAGCTACCAAAGCGCTCAAGCTTGGCGCCATTACCAGAGTCTATAAGTTCATAGTCATCATTCATAGGAGAGCACGCGTCGCTTAGAGAGTATCATACCGATTGCATAGCCTGTTGCCGAGAGTGCAAGAGGAACAAACAGCCCAATAGTGCCGTGTGAAAAGAGTTTTTCTTCCACAAAGCCTACGCAGCCAAAGATGCACGAAAGCTGTGCGGCAAGTAGCAACTTGCTGCAGCGTTCTTTTAAAAATACGCTTACTACAAGTGGAATAAAAAGAGAGCCAACAGCAAGCTCATAGCTTGCTATCATCCAGCCAAAGATATTGCTCGAGAAGTGTGAAGCTACAAGAGCAAGTGTGCCAGTAGCAAAGGTAATGGTACGTGGCTTTGATGAAAAGCCTGTAAAGTCATTGGCAATATTTGAGCTTATAGCAGACAGTAGTGATGATGCTGTAGAGATAATGGCTAAAAGCACCGCACAGGCAGCGCAGGAAAATACCACGTTGTTTGTGGAGTAGGAGATAGCTTCCATAAAGCGGCTAGAGCCAGCAACAGCGGGGTCGCAATCTCGGCTTACAAGCCCAAAATAGACGGGAATAATGGCTAAACAGAACAGCACAAGCGATGCGGCAAGGGCGCCTTTTGTAACAGCTTTTTGGTTTTTCCCTGCAAAGCAGCGCTGGACCATATCCTGCTCGATGAACATAAATAAAAAGGGCATAACAAGTAGGCCAAGAAGATTTGGCGAAAACTCCGATGCGCTAAAGGCAGCTTCAATTGGAGGGGTGTGTGGCTGGCTGAGGGTATAGTAGAAGGCAGCTATCAATATGCCGATCATTAAGGTGGCTTGCAAAAGGTCTGTCCAGACAACAGCTAAAAAGCCGCCTTGTGTGGTGTAGAGTATGACAACAAGCCAGGAAGCTAAAAAGAGCCATTCTTCATTCAAGCCCATGGCAAACATAAACTTGCGAAGTGCCACGGCTTGGGCAATTAAAATGCCTGTAAGGGCGATGATAGAGAGGGCAGCGGCAAATTTCTTGAGTCTTACGCTGCCATAATAGGTTTCAAAGAGATCAGAAGCGGTATTGAGCTTTAAGCTTTGCAGTTTTGCACCAAAGCCAAGGCCAAGTGCCAAAAAGCCAAGTGCCTGGCCAAGAGAGTAAAATATACCAAAAAAGCCATGTTCAAAGGAGGCTTCTGCCGTGCCTAAAATAAACCCGCCGCCCACCTGGGTGGCTACAAAGGTCATCATAAGCATAAACCAGTTTAGGGAGCGATCGCCGAGGAAGTAGTTGCTGGAACTTTTGGCTTTTTTCGAAAAAACGATGCCAAGGCCGAGCGAAAGCGCAAGAACGATAAGAAATGGAATAAGTGTATAATTCATGAAAAAAAGTTTACATGATCAAGCCATATTGAAGCAAGCAGAAACTAAGTCGTGTCCGTGCCCGTGCCCGTGCCCGTGCCCGTGCCCGATGTATTTAATCATTTCGGTAGAGCCCTCAGTAGGGCGAAGGTATAACGCCCCCCAGAGGGGGCTTTAGTTGAATAAAAAAGTAAAATAATTCGGGCACGGGCACGGGCACGCACACGGGCACGGACAAAGCTTTTTATTTAAGATTGTTTTTCTTGAAGATTACGAAATTATGGATTATTCTTTATAGCCTATGTACAGAGTTGAATTGGAAAAATCACTTGATGACGCAATGCGTGCAATTGAGCAGCTGAAAGATGAGCACAATATGCTCTTTATCCAGCAAGTAGCTCATCTCATCGCCACATGCTTTACTCAAGGTAACAAGCTGATTTTGGCGGGTAATGGCGGATCGCTTTGCGATGCGAGCCACTTTGCCGAAGAGCTTACCGGCCTTTTTCGCGAAAAGCGCAAGGCGCTTCCAGCGATTGTGCTATCTGAGCCTGGTCACATCACCTGTACAGCAAATGATATTGGCTTTGATTCAGTTTTTTCACGAGGTGTCGAAGCGTTTGGTAAACCCGGTGATGTCTTTATCGGTCTTACTACTAGCGGAAATTCTCCTAACATCGTTAAAGCCGTAACGCGCGCAAAAGAGCTTGGCTTACATACGGTTGCTTTTTTAGGAAAAGAGGGCGGCGCACTCAAGGGCGTGGCAGATTTAGAGCTTATCATCGGCGGTTTTCGCTATTCCGACCGCATTCAAGAAGCACAT
This sequence comes from Verrucomicrobiota bacterium, assembly GCA_018239765.1. GTDB lineage: Bacteria > Chlamydiota > Chlamydiia > Chlamydiales > FEN-1388 > SZAS-7. The sequence goes on along the minus strand of JAFEGT010000063.1, from coordinate 14,821 downwards.
ATGGCTGCAATTCATATTATCATCGAACTTATGGAGCTCGAGCTGTTTGCTGCAAAGCCAGCTGAAAAATATGAGCTACTACTTTGATCTCATTTCTAAAAGAAAAAAGGGCATCGTTGCAGCACTCTTGCGCGCAGTTCTTTATCTTTTAAGCATACTCTTTGCTGTTGCTGGTTTTTTACGTAGAAAGTTTCATAAAAAAGGCTATCGACCCAAGGCATTTACCATCTCTGTTGGCAATATTGTTGCTGGAGGAACAGGTAAAACTCCCTTTACGATATACCTTGCCAAGCAGCTTCAATCTGTTGCCATTGTCATGCGGGGCTACAAAGCAGAATGTGAAAAGTATGATGCGCCCTATCTCTTTACAAAAGAGGCTCCTGTTGCTGTTGTAGGCGATGAGGCTTGCCTGATTGCTCGCAATGTGCCTCACGCACTTATTATATGCGGCAAAAGTAAAGCCAAAAGCGCTCAGCTTGCAGATCGCGATTTTGTGATTATCGATGATGGCATGCAGCATATTGCACTCGAGCGTGATGTCGAAATTGTACTTATCGACAGTCAAAACCCATTTGGCTATGGCTATTTACTGCCCCGAGGCTTGCTTCGCGAGCCCGTTTCGGCACTTAAAAGGGCAGATCTTATTGTGATAACCTGTCGTAATGGTGTCGACATTGATCCTGC
>JAFEGT010000063.1:0-14079 GCA_018239765.1 Verrucomicrobiota bacterium | reverse complement strand
CACACTTTTGCTAAAGGCACAAAAGTAGCTGTCGCTTGCGCCATTGCCAAGCCCGAGCAGTTTCTTGAGACTTTAGCGCCGTATGGCCTTGATATTGTTTCCGCGCAGTTTTTCAGCGATCACGACACCATAGATTTAAATGCCCCAGAAGATGCTACATGCATAATCTGCACAGAAAAAGATATGGTGAAACTTGAAAAAAGTACACTTCCAGTATACTGGCTGAAAGTTGAACTTGAGGTGTTTGATATATGGAATGCTGGAAATGCGGCGCCAAGCTTGCAGAAATTGATAAAAAACCTTCATTTAGAGCCAGCTGCGAGTCCTGCCTAGCAGATCTTCACTGCTGCAAAAACTGCAAATTTTATAAACCTGGCCAACCAAACGACTGCATGATTCCCGGCACCGATTACATTGCCGATAGAGCAAAAGCCAACTTCTGCGAAGAATTCTCAGCTCTTAATGTCTCTAAGCCCTCTCAAAAGGACGACAGCGCCAAAAAGCGCTTTGATGATCTGTTCAAATAGATTTTATAAACAGGGTCAGGCAATACCGTTCACTTAAGGAATATTGCTCTTAGAATTATTTTTTTGCACCTTTGGGTTTTTGCGTTTTTGCGTTAAAAATTGTTTCCGCAAATAGCGTTTAGGCATGCACAGGGCAGGGCTTTTCTTGGGCAGCAGTTTTCAACGCAAAAACGCAAAAACCCAAAGGCGCAAAAAATAATTGATGAATACCTCTATATTAGTTGAAAAATTAGAGATTTTTTTTGTTCAAGTGCTTAAGTGAACGGTATTAGGGTCAGGTCTAACCCAGTTTTTGTTGACCCCGTTTTCCGTTTTCTTTCAGGCCCCTTTTTCATGTCAATCGATCCTTCCCAATTGACTTTTAACAACTTATGCTTTATAAATTCTTGAAATTTTTTTGGGAATTATTCATGTGGTATAACTCTTTACTTTGTCTGTTGGTCGCGGTTGCAGCTGTTTCTACTCCTTTAGCTGGAGCTGGAGCCAAGTCTGGTTTTCAGATAGTACTGCCAGGTACACCACCAGATGACTGCAGCGATACTACAAAAAAAGCCTATGAACAGTTTACTAAACTTGATCATGAAATTGGCCACTTTGGGGTAAGGGCATGCGAGCTTATTCTTCACTGCAGTTACCTACAAGATGCCCTTTTGGCCTACCTCCATAATGCTGAAACTGTTGAAGAATTTCATCGTGGTATGGCGCTTTTTCAGGCAAATTCAAAAAGCCTAAAAAGTGTGAGTACTTATATTACAAGTGTTTTTAATTTCTACACAGCTGCCTATGAACCGCCCGAGCCTCAAGAAGTGTCCATTCGCTTTAATGACAAAGAGGTGAATGGGTTTTTAAATACGTTTAAGCTTAAAAGCGAACTTACAAGCCAAGAGCGCGAGCGCTATTTTCATCAGGAGTACACACATTATTTGCGAGATGCCACTGCATATCCTTTTGTGTTGGATGCAGAGAGTGTGAACCAGCTTGAAGCGGCTACGGTGTATAACTTTGCCCTTCTTCCTGACGGTACTATATATGCTGCTCTTGAACGTCCTGGCGATAGAGAATATCAAGTGCGCGACGAAGTTGTTATGGAGGCTTTTCGCTATCCAAATCATACGATACTCGCAGGTGCTCCTGATCAGGCTGTGGTGACAGCAGGGGCGCTCATTCAGTATGTTGTAGGCGATAAGAGACTCTTTTTTATTTCATCAAAATCTGGCCACTTCCAGCCTACTTATGCCTCCTTAGAGCATATGAAGGAGCAGCTGAGTCACCTTGGCGTGGAGCCTGCAACAGTAGTTGCCGTGCCAGACCTCAACATGGCCGCTGCTGTTATAAAAACCTATAAAGGTGCCCAGGTGCCTCTCTTGCTTACCCAAAGTGATGCTACAACACTTTTTGGCATAGCAAAAGCGCGGTGGGATAGTTTTTTTGCGACTATAGATCGCAATCTTATACAAGAACTGGCGGATGGTACTAACGAGTCTCTTACAGATGAGCTTAAGCTTGTGCTAAAAAAGCAGCGTGCAGAGTCTACCTACATGCGAAGTGCCTACAACCTCTTTTCTAAGCAGCATCGCTCGCCACCTGAATTTGGAGAATTTGTAAAGCGCTTTGGAAAGCTTAAAGATGCTTCTAAGCGGTATAATACACCGAGGTTTAATCCCAAAAAGGTGCAAGAAACGGCGCGTGAGCTTTTAGAACGTATCGACTATAAGCTAGATGACTTTACCCCAGCTGATGATGAGTCGCTTGCTGAGCAAATGAAGAGCCACTTTGATGAGATGCTTTACCTGCTTGCACTTCCCTCTCTTGACCCTGATGAGTACCACACTCTTAAAAAGTTATCGCGAGAAGCGGGTACCCTCTTTATGAACATGGCAGAAGCTGTAAAGACAAAAGGTAGAGGCTATTTTATCTACACAACCGCGGCAGAAGGCTTTTTGCAGATAAACGACCTTATGGCAGGAAAAGATTTTGTTGTAAGCGAGCTTGACCCCTCTCGAGTGCAGGTGCCCAAAAAGATCGCAAATCTTCTTCTAAAGTATATCTCGCACATCGGTATAGCTCCCTACCATATACACTTTAGCTTAGATCCAAAAGAGACTTGGTGGATTGTCAATAACGCCAAAGAGGTCTATTTTGTCGCAAGTCGTTGTCAGGATATTTTTTATAATATAGCTGAAGGCCATGATGATGCTACGATGATAGATAAACCGCGAACGCTTCGATTATTACAGATTTTTAAACGAGATCTAGAGCGTGCGCGTAATATCCTTATCTATCTTGATGCATCGCACAAAGAGCCAGATACCTACGCGGGTGTGTTTGCAGCTATTGAAGAGATGAAAGATGCGGTTATTCATGACCGTTACGACTGGATAAAAAGCCATGCAGAATCCTTTTACCTAACTTGCTACTATGGCGTATCTCTTCAAAGCTGGCAGTGTACAGATGAGGCAAGCTTTTATGCTACTCTAGAGGCCTCTTTACAGCCGCTTTATGATGTACAAGCTGGAAATAGGATTTCGCAAGAAAAGGCCTCCGCTATCATGCGTGAAGTGCAGGCCTTTTATGATTACGTCAACCTCAATAGGCAAAACGGACTTTTTCGTTCAGAAAATCCCCATACGCTGCCGATGGTATGCTTTGATGCGCTTGAAGAGGCTGCAGATACCCTCTATATCGAGCTTGAAGCGTGCAAGGAGCTCGCTGAAGAAGTGGTTATTACCCCTCGTATGGAGCAAAATGCTCACTTTATCCTTTCACGTGTTGCAACGCAGGGTAAGTTACCCTAGACCGGTAAAAACATCTGTTTTTAAACCGCAGAGCCCGTCGACGGCAGGCCACTGCCCTCCGTTTATAAAAGATGGTAACTTATTATTTTGCGCTTTTGTGTTTTTGCGATTTTGCGTTGAATCCTCCGTTACATACATAATCCTGAGGCCTCAAACATGTGCATGGCAAGCAAAATTCAACGCAAAATCGCAAAAACACAAAAGCGCAAAATGAGCTATCACAGATTATAAGTTATTTATGTTAAGCTATTTAATTGAAGTTACTAGGGAGATCACAGAGTACGCAGAGACAAAACAAAGAAAATTTGTACATGTTACTCTGCGCAGTTACTCTGCGCTCTTTGCGCACTCTGCGGTTAAATTTTGTTTTTTTGTTATTTAGGATTCGCAAGTCGCAAAAATGCCTTATAATTTAAGGGCGTATTTACGTTAGATCGCGATGTGAAGTAGGGCTTCTAGAGCACCAGTTGCTGAAAGGCGTTTTAAAGGATCGGGGTGAAGGAGCTGGTAGATCAACAGATCAAACTGCTCTTCTCGTGACCGTAATGGTTTTGCTAAAAGCTTTTCTAGAGCTGGCAAAACTTCGTCGCTAATCGCTTTTTTGTAGGCCTCTTTTAACCCTTCGGTCATCACCTTATCTTTGTCAGTAAGTTTGAGTGCAAACCAGTTGGGGTATTTTTTAAAGCGTGCTTGAAAGAGCATAAGGCCAAAGGCCCACATCTCGGCCTCTTTTTGACGCGAGCGAAAGCCCTCCACGCCAAAAAGCTCAGGGGCGGTAAACGATCGCGTGCCATAATGGCCGGTTTTAAGGCGGTTGATGATTTTAGGGTCCTGAAGGCTACCAGTAAAGCTTAAATCAATCCAGCCAGCGGTCTCTCCAATAAGGGCATTTGCCCCTTTTACATCCACGTGAAGAAGGTCTCTGGTATGAAGCCAGGCAAGAGCTTCTAAAAGGGTTTTGCTATAAGCCACAAGTTCATCAAAAGTTGCATGACGAGCCACTTTTTCAAAGTCGCCTTTTGCAAGTTCGCTAAAAAGAACAACTTTCTCTTTGCCATTTTTTTGTTTGGTATATTTTGCAGCGTGCAGCATGGGCCAGCGGCCAGGACACTCTTGTAGCTTTTTATAGGTGCTGTATTCATTAAAGGTACGCTCGCGCATGGAGTCGCTGAGTGTATCTGTTGTTGTAAGCTGCGCAATTACGCGCGCCTCTTCTGGTCTATAAAGAAGTGCCTTTGCAACACTTTTTACATCTGTTGCCGCAACTTTTACAGCTTTATTGCGGATAAAAATTGTGCCCGTTTCTGGGTCTCGATGAAATGAGCGGGGAAGATCGCCCCCTTTTTTGTAGTAGCTTTTTGTAAGGGGAGTGTGGGTGATAAACAAGGCAAGCTGTATGGTCTCGTAAGCTGGAAAAAGTTTTTGCTCATGCAGCATTTTGTAGCATCTATTTACCTTAGGATCGTGGGTGAGAAAGTCAGGATCGACGTAAAAGATGGACGCAAGATTTTTTGGATTGGGCTCCTGCTGGATAAGGCGCTCTTTTTTAACGCTGACGGCAGCATCAAAGGCTGTTTTCAGGGTCGAAAGCTGCTGTAAAATACCCCAGCGCTTGCTTATAAAGAGTACAAGCCAACTCAAAATGCTGTAGCGTCTTTGTATTGAGCCCTCAAGATGGTGGGAGAGCTGCAATGAAAACTGTGCAAGGTCATATGTCCGTTCTATAGTAAGATCGGTTTGAACAAATTCTTGCAAAGCTTGAATAGTTTTGTATGTTTTACCTGGCCCTTCAGGGGTAGGAAAAAAGTCTACTCTATTCACTGTAACCTGGCTTACCAGAGTAGTTAATTAATGACTCATGCCCCGTAATCGTAAGTTGCATGCTCTCAAGCTTTTTTAGAAGGTAGAGGATGTCGCTTACAGAGACTGCTGTTTTTGCCATAAAGCGCATGCGCAAAAGGTCTCCCACATTTGTTTCTGGAAGGCTATTTGGCCACACGGTACTGCCACGGCTTGCAATTTTATCGAGCATAAAGGGTTCTATCGCGCTCATTTTTTTTGCAAGTTCATCTGCAGAGGCTGTTTTTTCTACAAAAACATCGACGCCAACAAGCTCCTTTTTTTCTTGAGAAGGAGTTGAAGACATGTTTTTGAGTTTAGAGCCCTTTGCATAGTGTACAGCTTTGAGAGTGGTGGGTTTTTGGCCAAGACGGCTAATCACCGCAGCGGCAAATTCTTTTGTGCCTACTTTTGAGCGGCTCTTTTTCTCGTCGTAGATGTCGTAGGTGTGGATGCCATCTTCGAGCGTTTTAAGCCAGGCGTTATGTATCGCTTCGGCGCATTCGGTTTTTCCGATATGTACAAGCATCATAATGGCTCCTAAAAGTAGTCCTGATGGGTTAGCAACATTTTGGCCGGCTCTTCGTGGTGCCGAGCCATGTATTGCTTCAAACATGGCAAAGTTAGAGCCTATGTTGGCAGAGCCTGCAAGGCCGACGCTGCCAGCAATCTGTGCGGCAATGTCAGAAAGAATGTCCCCATAGAGGTTGGGCATAACGATAACATCAAAATTTTCTGGAGTGTCGGTCATTTTTGCGGCGCCGATGTCGATAATCCAGTGTTCGTTTTCTATTGATGGGTATTCTTTGGCAATCTCTTCAAAAACCTTGTGAAAGAGTCCATCGGTCATTTTGAGGATGTTATCTTTTGTAAAGCAGGTTACCTTTTTGCGGCCATTTGTTACTGCATATTCAAATGCGTAGCGAACGATTTTTTCACATCCGGGGCGTGTGATCATCTTTATAGCGTGATAGCTGTTTTCTGTTGGGCGATACTCAAGACCTGTGTAGAGGTCCTCTTCGTTTTCGCGTACGATCACAAGATCCATTCCGGGATATTTTGTGTCGACAGCAGGGTAGTAGGATACGCATGGGCGGATGTTGGCAAAAAGACCAAAGGCAGCTCTAATGGTCACGTTAAGGCTTCTGTAGCCGCCTCCCTGAGGTGTGGTGATAGGTGCTTTGAGGAACACGCCGCATTTTCTTAAGGTCTCCCACGCTTTAGGGTCGATGCCAGCTTTTTGGCCGCTCAAATAGACCTTTTCACCAACTTCAACTTCTTTGTAGGTAAGGTTGGCACCTGCGGCATCGAGTATCTCAATGCATGCCTTCATAATCTCAGGCCCTATTCCATCACCATATGCAACTGCTATGTCCATAATGTCTCCTGTTATTTTGGAGTAACTCAATTCACTGGCTTTAAGAGCCTTTTGCAAAACTAGAGGCTCTTAATCTCTTAAGGCCTGAAGGGCCGGCATGATATAGCCTAGGTCGGAGCGTAAGCGGAGGCCTAGGACTAGAGGATAAATAGTATTTGAGTCCTGTAAGGACGGCATTTATGGATAGAAACCAATGTCGTCCTTGCAGGACTCAAAATTTTTTATCTATTTCAATACCCTGGCCTCCGCTTACGCTCCGACCAGGGCTATATCATGCCGGCCCTTCAGGCCTTAGTTATCCTGACGGAGCACGAGTTTTGCAAAAGGCTCTTAAAAAAGACTCTACATGCTGGGGTCACTCCAAAGCTTTGTTTTACTGAATTTCGCATTTTTGTTGTTTTATTTTTTTGTGTTGGGTACAACTAGCATGCGTATTAAAAGTTTACATACCCGGTGAGGGAAAGAGGAAATTATGAAATTACGATTTTTGAGTGTGCTGTTAGGTGCACTAATAGCTCTACAGCCAGCTGTAGGCTATGCGTTTATAGAAAATGCTGTAATAGATAAGGCAGCATTGCAAAAAAATGCGCTTGAGATGCGTGCCAACCATGCAAGCAAGCATAAAGCTTTGCAAAAAAAGCGTATGGCTCGTGCGATGCAGGGCGAGGCTTGCCAAAATTGCGCAACAGATGGCTGCTGCGGCTGTTATGTGATTCGCCCATGCGATTTTGGTCTTGATCGCGATACTACATATGTGATCTCACAGCCTGGTAAATACACCCTCCAGCAGGATGTAGTCTTTTTTCCCGCGGATGAATTCACCCCGGCGATCCTCATTCTATCTGACAACGTAACGCTAGATCTCTGCGAGCATACGCTTTCACAGGGTAACGACACCCCCAACGCCTACGGCGTACAGATAGGCCAGGGCTATTTTTACGAAGATCCAGATTTTGTGCTCAAGAACATCGAAGTTGAAAATGGCAACATCGTTGATTTTACCGCCATTGGCGTCTTCTGCTACAACGGCAGCTTTGATGAGCCTACTGCACAGGTTGCTTTTGAAGATTTGCGTTTTCATGATTTGAATATTCTTGAGTGCGGCTCGTCCCCATCGAATGATTTTGCATCGGGAATTGACCTTGATTCTTCAGCGGATGATACCCTGTATGATCTTGATCTACCAGTAGCCTACAAAAATGTCATTATTGCTGATTGCAATATCAATAGCTGTTTAGGTAATGGCGCGGTAAATGTCTATACCGGAGACGACGTAGTGATTCGCAATACAAATGCAAATGATCTGCTGAACACAGAAACTGTGTACTATACGTTTGCCTACTACCCAACCTGCAGAAACCTCGTGATGAGCAACTGCCAGGGAAATAACGTAAGGCAGCTAGATTTGTCTAGAGAGCAATGTGGAGGTCTTGAGAGCCAAAGTTGTGTCAACGCGTACGTGAGCAACTGCCAATTTAACGATGCATTTGGTGAGGCATCAGTTATTGTAAATTCAAACACATCAAATGGCATTAATCACGTATATGAAAACTGCCAGTTTAATAATGCTCGTGGAGGAGCGGAGGCTGGTGTGGTTGCAGGTGTGCATATGTCCGATGGTTCAGGACAAGAGACTTCTGGAAATGGCATGAAGTTTATTAATTGCCAGTTTAATGGAACTACCGGTTCAGCAGAGGCCACAAGTAAAGATCCGATATGCGGATTTCTTGCCATTACACTAAAAAATATTGTTTTTGAAGATTGCCAGGCATGCAACATTCATACTGATGGCTTAGTAAATCCAGTATATGGATTTTTAGTGGCGACCTTTCCAAGTGACCCTGCATATCCCTTTGGAAATAATCGCAATATCACATTCAGTAACTGCGTAGCAAGTGATGTACGCGGAAATACCGATTGTGCGGGGATTGCTGTACCGGTTATCAATGACAATCATACCGGGACGCAAGGTGAACAATTAAATATGGTTATTGAAAACTGCATCGTTGAACACATATATAGCCCTGCTACTCAGTATAGAGTTGCCGGCATTGAAGAAAGCCTTTTTGTACGAGAAAATGGAGAGAGCCAATTTCCCATTATGCGTAACCTCTACGTCCGTGACTGCCGAGTCTCAGACGTTCATGCAGGCTCTGGCAACCCACTGTCTGCCGGTATATTAGTTGAGTCCGTGCTCAACCCCGTACTCGAAAACAACAGCGTAAGTGACTGCGACGTTGGTGTCCTGTTCACAGGTACAAACGACATTATCCCAAATGCGTTTCAGCTTGCGGCAAGCTTTGCCGATGCAACAGCGACGCCTCCACTGTTCATTGACATAGACGCTCCAGTTGGCCTTTCGCAATTTGAGTCGTTTGAAAATAAAACCCGTCACGTAACAGTACAGGTGCTTGTTCCAGATGATGTGGATAGCCGGCATGACTTTTTGTTTCCAACAAACGCCGATCTTACAGCCCAAGGCTGGGAGTCTGGCGACAGAGTTGTCTACAAAACAGATGGCGGCTTGACAATTCCGGGTCTTGTAAATGGTGGCACCTACTATGCGATTGTCTATAGCCCCGGCTTTACTAAGCGCGGTCTTGTGCAAAACAATAACGTCACAAACTGCCTCGTCGCAGGCTACAAGGATGATCGCTGCCCAACCAAGAGTGCCTGGATCAATAACATGGCGCTCCTTAACGGCACAAAGCCATCGCACCTTGCCAACTTTGCCATCAAGTGGCCGAATAAGCCGCAGGTAGACAAAGGCACGTTAGGAGAATACCCAAAACATCCTAACAAGAACTTTAACACTTCGCTTATCTATGCCAAAAAAGAGCATAAGCACCATAGCGGCAAAAGCTAAGGTATAAAGGCTAAAGTCTAAAAAAGGACCAGGGGATACTTTTATCCCTTGGTCCTTTTTCTTGATATAACCCCCGGTTTGGAGGGTTTGAAGTAAAATAATGTTTATATCGTAATAAGGGTGGCAGGATAGGGAGGTGTCTTTATGGCTACACCAGATTCAGGCAACGTTGCTAATACCCAAGACGACCCAAACGCCGATTTCTGGGTAAATATGGACTATGTGCTCCAGCAAAAACAGCTCGATGCTATAGAGGACGAAAAGGCTGAGCAGCAGATTGACGCTCAGGAAGAGGAGCGTTTTAACAAAATCCTTCAAAGCCTAAACCCCAATAATGATGGGGGCGGCATATTAAATGTTCTTCAGGATAATACACCTCCAAGCCCGATAAACCTTGCAGGAGGCGCATCTGCCCCACCCACTACGAATTCTTCAAATAAAATGAATAATAACATCAACGGCGTTTAGAATTGCGACAGTAAAAAGCGTAAGCGTGTGAGCATTGAAGCTTTGAGCTCCTCGTCGTAGGGCGTTTTTACTGAGTGATCCCAAACTGTATGTGGCCATGCGGGGTCATCTTCAAACCTTGCAATAACATGAACGTGCAGCTGGGGTGTTTTGTTGCCAATCGCTGCTACGTTCAGCTGCGTTGGCTTAAATTCATTCCACATGATCTTTTGAACAAAATCGAGCTCTTGAAGAAGATGGAGCTGATCGTCCGAGGAGAGGTCCATAATGCGCAGTACATTTGCTCGCCTTGGCACAAGAAAAAGCCAAGGGTAGTGCTGGTTATCTTCGAGCAGTACGTGGCAAAGAGGTAGATCGGTTACAAATATCTTATTCTGGAGGTTTTGGTGGAGTAAAAAGTTCATCTACAGCGTCTTGATAAAGTAGGTTGGTATATCGTTTAATGCATCTATGGCGTTTTTTACGCCATGGTTGGCAATTCTGTCAGCCATATTTCCTGTTTGGGTAATAAGCGCTGAATCCATCCCTGCATTAAGGGCACCTCGAATGTCAGTTTCTGGTGTGTCTCCCACCATAAGTATACTTTGTGGATCTAGGATGTTATACTGCGCAAATGCCCTCATGGCATACTGGTAGGCTGTAGTATAGGGCTTACCAATGTAGTAGACCTTGCCGCCCATCTCTTCGTAGAGCTTTGCGATGCTTCCTTGAGTCACAACCGGACGGGGTGGTTTGCCTGCATGGGCAAATCTGTCTGGGTTAGCACAAAGCATCGGGAGGTTGGATTCTAACGCTCGAGCTACTTCATCTTTAAAGATTTCTGGATCTGATTGGCTGATGCCATTTTTGTGGGGTACTGAAATGTAGATAAAGCCGGCATCTTTATGTTCTGTTACTTCGGTGTACACAGTGCCTTCAAAAATTTCGGTGTGATGTCCAAATGCAGGGTGAAATTCACCAAAAAGACAAAAGCTTTTTTTGGATGGTTTAAACTCTAAAGTTTGTTTTTGAACAAGGTCCTTTACAATTTCGCCTGAGGTAATGAGAAAGTGGTAATGACTGCCTTGATGAATGCCATTTAGGGCAAGTTTTGCCATTTCCTTTGCCGCAAGTTGGGTAGCATTTGAAAGAATCCCTACAATTTTACCGCTTTTTACAAGCTGCTGCATTGCCTCTTTGGCTCCTGCTATTGGGCCATGCTCATTTCCGCCCCAAAAAACACCGTATGCATCCAGCAATACCGCGGGGTATTTTTCACTTACCGAAGAGACATTTTCATGTATTGATGTTGTAGCTAACATGGCATCAATTTTTACAAGATTTTCTTAAAAGCACAAGAGGTTTCTTAGATGGAATCCCGGTAAAGATCGTTTGAACTATTTTTAGATGAGACTTCTTTATAGTAGGGCAGGTTCCTGCTTTCTACAGCTTCTTCGAAGTTCATTTGCGCACATCTTTACCACTTTTGTAAGATCATTTGTTTCTCTGAAGCATGCAAGTTGTCGTGAAGATCCACTGCCCATTTTAATAAATTTTTTTATGTAATTGAGTTCTTGTACGCTGTTTGTTTGAAGTGCTGTTTCTTGTAATTCATCAACGAGGTTATTGAGTTCTTCTGAGATCTGTCTCGGTTCGGTTCCATTAGAGATGATAGCAGCTAGACCATCGCGAGAGGCTATCCAGTGATTAGTGGGCGCGATCCATTGCTGCGTTTGGTCCCATTGCCATTTGGTTGGGTTCTGTTTGCTCATAACAATGAGATTTTGCATTAATGCTACAAGAGCGATTATTTCATCTATCGAACTCAGAGCGTCGCAGACTCGAAATTCAATGGTGCCAAATTCGATGTTTGGTCGTACGTACCAATAGAGGTCTTTTAGTGACCGAATCGCAGAGGATTTTTCCATTACTGTGCAGTATCGTTCCAGCTCATCCCAGCTCTCAAGATATGGTGGAAGTCCGCCTGTGGGAAAGGATTCCATAATGCTTGGACGGCATGCTTGCATGCCAGTATTTTCTCCCCCCCAAAAGGGTGAATTGGCAGAAAGAGCCATAAGGTGGGGTAAAAAACGATACATTGAGCGCATGAGTTGCATAGCTTCATCAGCGCTTTCAACGCCAAGATGAACATGCAGTCCATAGACATTCATGCGCTTCACAAGCCATCTATACTTTTTTTGAAGCATTGTATAACGCGGACTTGGAAAGATCAAGCGTTCTGGCCAGCGCTGAAAAGGGTGCGTGCCGCTAGTAGAAATAACGAGTCCAAGTTCATCGGTAATTTCAAAGAGACCCGAAAGAGTGGTTTCAATGCATTCTCGACATTCCATCACATCGGTGGAAATTTTTGTATCAATTTCAAGCATCGACTGATGTACTTCAGCTTTAACGTGATCTAGGCCCCTTCGTTCACAGAGCATGAGTACCTCTTGTGCTCGAGGAGTAAGATCCATGGTTTCTGGGTCTAAAAGCTGTAACTCGAGTTCAACGCCGATTGTGGTTTTTTGAGAGTGTGTAAATGGAAGTTTCATGCTTTTCTCCTTTTGGAAACAAAACGCTAATTATGGACTTCTCTTTCTAATAATGAAAGCAAAGACTGTTCAGCTCCCAAGTGGGTGAATTGTTAATTTTTTAATATCAAAAAAAGGCTCTCTCAGGCACAATTTTACCAATTTTACGAGGATAGTATGCAGCCACTCATAAGCCAAAAACAAGATCTTGTGGAACAGCTTTTTACCGAAACCCAAAGCTATTTGGCCCATTTTTTCGATACACTGAATCTTGATACGCTGCGTGGTATAGTAGATAGGCTGCTTGAGTGCAAAGGAACCATATTTTTAAGTGGTGTAGGAAAAAGCGGTATCGTTGCTAAAAAGATTGCTATGACAATGAACTCTTGCGGGATAAAAGCAGGCTTTTTATCGCCGCTTGATGCTTTACATGGGGATATTGGTGTTATCTCTTGCGATGATGTAGTACTCCTACTCAGTAAAAGCGGTGAGACCGATGAGCTGTTAAACCTGTGCCCAGCGCTGAGAAACAAAGGCGCAAGTATTATTGCCGTAGTGTCAGCTGAGCTATCACGCCTTACGAGGGCGGCAGATCTTGCAATAGTGCTACCCGTAGCAAAAGAGCTTTGCCCATTTGATATTGCGCCCACAACATCGACCACTGTTCAGCTTATTTTTGGTGATCTTGTAGCTATGGCGCTGATGCGCGCGAAAAAAGTTACAATCGATAATTTTGTCCTTAACCATCCCGCGGGCCAGATTGGTAAGCGTCTTACCCTTAAAGTGGCAGACCTTATGGTGCGAGGAGATCTTTTGCCGCTTTGTAGGCCGGATGAGCGGCTTGTCGATGTGTTGGTTGAGCTTTCAAATAAAAAATGCGGCTGTGTTTTGATTGTCGATGAAGAAAAGCACCTTTTGGGACTCTTTACGGATGGTGACTTACGACGCGCCCTTCAAAAACATAATGCTGAGGCGCTTTCGCTTCCCATCGAACAGTTGATGACCAAAACTCCGCGATCAATTTCATCAGAGGCACTTGCCTACGACGCAATGAAAGAGATGGAAGCCAACCAAAAGGGAGCTATTACTTCTCTTGTTGTTGTAGAGCAGGGGATGGCGGTAGGTCTTATCCGACTGCACGATATCATTCAATCGGGGTTATAGATGCTTATATATTCAATCGCCATTCTGCTTGGGCTTATAACGGGATACTTTGCTGATGATATTTCACTCGGCATTGCCACCTATATCTCAGAACTCTTTATGAATCTGCTTAAGCTTGTAAGCACCCCCATTCTCTTTTTGTCGATTGTGACAGTAGCCTCCGGGATGGAAAATATGAGCGCCATGGCGCGCATGGGCAAAAAAGTTGTAAAGTACACGGTTATCACCACGATTTTGGCTGCAAGTGTTGCCCTCGGGGTCTTTTTGCTTATCAATCCTGTAAGGGGTTTTTCGTCTCTGCCTGTGGCTGAAGCCACAATCGAGCAGGGAAGTTACTGGAAGCATCTTCTGAATATCGTTCCATCCAATATTGTGGAGCCATTTGCGGAAAATAATATTATTGGCGTTCTTATCATTGCCCTTATAATGAGCCTTGGCATGTTTGCGGTTTCTCAGACTCAGCGCCAGGTGCTTCATGGCGTCTTTTCTGCCTTTTATAGCCTTTTTATGAAGATAACTTCATGCATCGTTA
>JAFEGT010000062.1 GCA_018239765.1 Verrucomicrobiota bacterium | reverse complement strand
ATGTGGGCGAATTGGACCTTATAAGAGCCTAGGGCAACGCCCTAGGTATCTGGCACACAATGAATTGCAGGCTGTAGGCCTGCGTTATAGTTGTTATGCGACCATTCACTATAATGCAGGCCTACAGCCTGCGATATACCATACATCATAAACCTAGGGCGTTGCCCTAGGCTCTTATAAACCAGGCCGTTGGCCTGAAAATGGATGACTTTAATGTTTAATTACCAAGAGTCTCTCAAGTATAAGATTTGAGCCTAAACTATCCCCAAAACTTTAATTTGAGTTTGCCTAGGTCAAACCAGGAAGTCTCCTGTTTTACCGGTGGCAGCTCAACCTGAGGTGCTGGTACAGCAGGGGCTGCAACCTCTGCAACACAAGTGCCGATTTTCGGTGCGGCATCAAGAGCGCTCATAGTTTTGTTGTTAAAAATCGACTCTGCAGGTTTAGCCAAGATAGTAGGCAGATCTACTACTGGCTTTGGAGCTGCATCAAGAATGGTTTGGTTGCTTATGAGCGATTCTGCAGGTTTCACCAAGATCTCAGGCATAGCTACGACGGGCTTTGGAGTCACATTAAAAATGAGTGCCGATTTGACCTCGATAAGTGCCGCAGGAGCCGCCTCACCAGAACAGACTTGAGGGGTAAATACCAATTTTGGCGCTTCACTATAGGCGCTCATTGTTTCATTATTAAAATATGAAGGATTTGCTGCTGTAAACGTAACGAGCGTTTTATTTGCTATTGTCTCGTTGAGGTCTTGCGGCACTGTTTTTGCTGGCCATGATAGTGTAATACCAAAGAGGTTCATTACGCCGACTGCTGTAAGGGCAACTCCGCCAACAACAAATGCTCCACCCATCGCAATTACTTTATATCTTTTATTATCGCTTGTTTGCTGCAGCTCTGAATGCACAATCTTAGCAGATGCGAGCGTGGTCAAAACTCCCGCCACAACTGTTCCTACATGGGTATGCTCAATCACTGTTTCAACTGCCTTACCGCCAAAAAGTTTAACATCTACCATACGTGGTAAAAGAGCTGTTATTGCATTACTAGACATAGTTATTTCTCCTATTTTTAAAAGGTCCAGACTTAGGTATCTGCCTCTTGCAATAAAAGTTCAATACTTATTTGGCGGGGAAGGAATTTTTCCATTGTAGTCAGTAGCGCGAATGATAATTGCCTCTTTATCATTGCCATAGATAGGTTGTGAAGGCAGCTGTTCAACAGATGCAAAGTAGGGTGTGAGCTTTTCGATAAAGCGATCTGCATCGCCAGATGTTTCTACAAAATAGGCGCTCTTGTGTTGAGGCATTTGTGGCCAGAGATCAAATTGGTTATGACGTAGGCCATGAATATTTAAAAAATAGGCCCTTATCTTTTCTGGGCCATAAAATGAAAGAAGACTTGTCATCTGGTATCGATCGGAAACAAGAACATCCTTATTGGGATTATAGCCAGAGGCAAGAAGTGCTTTGGAAAGATTTTTAGAACCAAGAGACTGCTTAAATGGATTCATTTTATATGGTAGCGGCAAAAAGAGCAGCGCAGCAATTAAGGCAACAGAGACCAAAATGCCGGCCAAAATCCACCTTCGGGATGAATTAATAAGCATAAAGGCTGTGGGATAGGCAGCAACGGCCCAATTACCCTGCACCTTTTCAAAAAAAGAGGCCGCCAGCACAACGCCAACTACAAAAAGTGCTGTAACACGACAAAAGGGCAGCGACTTTTTAGAAATAATAATCAGTGCAAAGAGTATTGGCGAAACAAGCGCCACCTGTGCACCGAGAAATTCTACAGGATTGCCCTTTGTATGGTGAGCAACGCTTGCCTGCACATGCTGAAAGGTTACAAAATCGTGCTGAATGTTCCAGATGAGGCTTGGAATTAAACCCAAAAGAGAAATCAGCATCCCCAAAAGAAGCCGTGCGGGCTGTTTATAATAAAAGAGCGCAATCGGAATCCAGATAGCATAGATCGGCCACTTCCAGAGTGCCCCAAGAGCAACAAGTAGACCTATCTGTACATAGGCAAGCGGCCCCTGGCGTACGGCATAGATACATGCAAGGGTCCAAAAGAGTACATAGGCACAGTCAGTCGTTGCAAAAAAGCCAGAAAATATACCAAGGGGGCTGTAGCTAAAGGCAAGCGTAATCCAATACTGCTTTTCTTTATCGAGCCCTACAGCTTTTGTAAGGCCATATATGGCATAGGAGAGAAAAAAGGAAAGCAGCCAGCTTCCAAAGCGCACACCAAACTCTGTGTCACCAAACAAAAAGGTTCCAAAAGCGATCTGCCATGCAATACCTGGAGGTTTACTGTAGTAGCCATAAGAGAGCTCTTTACTCCAGGTCCAGTACTGCGCCTCATCGGGCATAAGCTCCATGCCAATAAAGGTGAGCACCAAGAGCTTTGAAATAAGAATCCAGAAAAAAAGCTTCATCCAAATAGCTCTTTAATAGCTTGAATCGTTGCACTGCGACCCACGGCAGCAATAGCATCCGTAAGTGGAATTTTTTTTGGGCAGACTCGCACGCAATTTTGGGCGTTACCGCAGCCAGAAACTCCCCCTTTATGCATCATCTTTTCTATCCTCTTAGCCTTTTGCATACCAGCAACAGGATGCAGATTAAAGAGCTGCACCTGGCCAATAACAGCCGGCCCCATAAAAGGCGACTGACTATTTACCTGAGGGCACGCCTCCACACAGCAACCGCAGGTCATGCACTGCGATAGGTGATACATCTTTTCCTGCGTTTCTTGCGAAATTTTTGGCCCAAAACCAGCATCATGTGAACTATCTGCGTCCACCCACGCTGAGACCTTTTTCAGGTTGTCAAACATCGACGTGCGATCTACCATAAGATCTCGTACGAGCGGAAATTTCGTAAAGGGCGCCACTGTTATTACGTTCGATTCAGCAAGAAGTGGCTCAATAAGCGCAGTACAGGCCTGTCTTGGCTTGCCATTTACAAGCATTGAGCACGATCCGCACACCTCTTCTAAACAGCCGGACTCATAGGCAACAGGCGGCACATGTTCCCCTTGGCGATTAACTGGATTCCGCTGAATTTCCATAAGGCTTGAGATAAGATTTGCGTGCGGTTTCAGCTCAAGCTCAAACTCCTCCCAATACTGCCTTCCTGGCTGACCTCGATAAATTTTTAAGATGTAGGTTCTTGTCATACAGGTAATGGTATCTCTTTTGGAAGGTTTTCAAAATGGGGCACCACCTTTTCATGCTTGGAATAGTCTCGAAGCACGGGCGACACATAGCGCACATCAACAGATTTGTAGGTAACATCTGGAGCCTGTGTGGCAGGATTCCATGTTGCGATAGAGGTTTTAAGCCACTCCTGATCATTTCGCTTTTCATATTCCTCTTTTGCATGCGATCCACGGCTTTCGTTACGAAGCAAGGCACATTTTGTAATCACATGCGCAATCTCAAGCATAGGCTCAAACTGATTGGCAAAGATATAGCTCTGATTCTGAAAACGATCCATATCAGGAAGCGTAATATGCTTTTGACGCTCTCGTAGTTCTAAAATTTTGTCGATCGTCTGTTCAAGATCTCTGTTGTTTCGCTTTACGGTGACATACTTCACCATATACTCTGCAAGCTCATCGTAGAGTTTGTAGATATTTTCAGGCCCTTTGCGAGCAAAAATTTCTGCTCTTTTTGCCTCTTCAAGAGCAAGAGCGTCACTTTTTTGACCTTCAGCTTTACCAAAATGGTCAATAAAGCGCTCTACTTCATGAGCCGATACAAGCCCTCCAAAAATGCAGGAGAGCAGCGAATTAGCTCCTAATCTATTTGCTCCATGATAGAGATAGTCAGACTCTCCGCAATTAAAACAGCCTGAAAGGTTTGTCATTTGGCGATAGCGACTCGTGCGATCGGGGGCGTCAGCCGCTGGCCAATCTACCCAAGCTCCGCCCATAGAATAGTGCACCGCCGGAAAGATCTTCATCGCTACTTTAGCAGGATTATCTCCTGTAAATTTTTCGTAAATATCCAAAATTGCGTGAAGTTTTTTAAGTTTTTCTGGTGGAAGATGCGATACATCAAGATAAACCTGATCTTCGCCGTTTACACCAAAGCCCTGCTCACAGATACGCAAGATCTCACGCGAGGCAATATCACGCGGCACTAAGTTGCCGTAGGCGGGATAGAGCTCTTCAAGAAAATACCATGGTTTACCAGTTTCACCTGCCGACACTTTGCGCCCATCATGTGCCACATACTGCTTGTCGGAGTTGCCATAGACCCAAAGCCTTCCCCCCTCACCGCGGCTTGACTCTGACATAAGCCGCATTTTGTCCTCTCCTACAATAGCTGTAGGATGTATCTGGATAAATTCCCCATTAGCATACTGCATGCCTTGCAAGTAGAGCCTGCCATTAGCAGCCCCTGTACAGAAGACCGAATTTGTAGACTTTCGAAACAGCACACCAAGGCCCCCTGTTGCAATGACAACAGCATCAGCATGCAGCTGTTCGAGCTTCATGTTGAAGTGATCCATCATCACAATACCAGATGCCCTGCCATTTGTATCTTGTACAAGGCGCATAAATTCGTGGTTTTCAAACTTTTCTACAAGCCCTGCAACCTCATGCCTGCGCACCTGCTCATCGAGAGTATATAACAGCTGCTGACCTGTAGATGCTCCACAAAACACTGTGCGGTGAAAGAGCGAACCTCCAAAGCGCCGCACATCGATATTACCTTCTGGAGTGCGGTTAAAAGGGCATCCAAGCCGATCCATCATACGTATAATGCCAGGCGCTGCAAGGCACATTTCAACCACTGGTGGCTGATCGGCTAAAAAATCGCCCCCTTTTAATGTTTCATAGGCATGTATAAGGGGTGAATCTCCCTCATTTCGTAAATTGAGTGCCGCATTGATACCGCCCTGAGCACATACAGAATGGGAACGCTTTACCTTTGTAATGCTCACAAGCTTTACATGGATACCAAGCTCAGCAAGCCGCATTGTGCAGGATAGCCCTGCAAGTCCCCCTCCAACAACTATTACCTGTTTCATGCTAGTACCTCAGGTTAATCCAGTAAACGCCCCAAATGCAGGCAAGACCCAAAAATATCAACAGTGCCATCAAAAGATTTGTAATGAGGCGCATAACTACTTGAGAACGCACTGATAGCGTAACCCCCCACGTAATGGCAAATGTCCAGAGGCCATTGCAGGCATGAAAACAGGCAAGGAGGACAAAAATCGAGTAGAGAGTTGACACCCAGACAGATTTGAATGTATCTCGTATCATCATGAGACATGCAACACCAAATGAATCACACATAGCCACAACTTCATCCGGCCCTGGTGTGAGTTTTTTCATTTTTGCAACAATCTCAGCATCATATTTGGATGAAAAGGGATGGCTCTTTAACTCTGCCTCCGCTTCATTAATCATGTTTTTATCAAAAAGCTTGAGGTTCAACCGTGGGGCAATAGTATAGAGCCCCGGATCTACATGAAGACGCACAAAATGTTCGCTATTGACTCCGTAACGCACCGTCTCAGGCTCTTTATAAAACCGCATATAAAATATATGTAGCCCTATAGCTACTATAAGAACTACCGATGTAATGCGCTGCCATGTAAAGGCGATATTACGTTTATAAGGAAGTGAAGGTTTACTTCCATCAGAGGGTGTGGAATTTATTTTAGCAGTATGTAAACGCTCAATACCCCACCAGGTATGTACAGCAAGTGGCAACCCTATAAAACTCAGTTCTATAACCTGCAGATAGGGAAGTGAATGGATCCAGTTGACAGCATCTATAAAGCCAATACCATCATCGCCAAGAAAAAGCGTCGCTTGAGAGTTTGTGAAAAGGTGTTCACACAAGAAGAGTAAAAAGAAAAAGCCTGCAAGAGAATGAAGGCGCCTTGCTATAAACTCTCGGCTCATACTGCAGGGTACTCCATATCAAAAAAGGCAATGTAGCCTGGTATATAGATGAAAGGGCACTCTTTTTTAGGATTTTTACTTAAACCCTCTATCTCTTCGAGTCTTTTATTAAGATGAGCAATTTTATCTTCAGCAACGTCAGCAAACGTAGACTGAAACTTCTTTAAAAGCGGCCGTAGTGCATCTGCCGATTCCTCTTCTGGCTCAAAACATTCAATTTCGCATCGCATATCTTGGCACTCAGGAATCCATTCTGGGCCCCATTCTGCAACATTGAGATTTCGTTTTTTTTGTAAAATAGCCTCTTGATATACTGTAAGTGCACGTACTTCGTTTATAAACTGCAGACACTTTGGCAGAAGCATACCGCCCCTTGCAGCAAGGATAATTTTAGCATCAAAGAGCATATGGCAGTAGTTACGTAAATGCTCGAGTAGCCAATCAGTGCTTTTAGAATCATCTACAACGGCATTTGCCCAAACTTCAAACGCTCGCACATCTTGAATAGATGCCTGAATGCCATACTTTGGCTCATAGATATGCTTTTTCGCGCGAGAAATAGCGATATGTAGAGTTTTATTAAGCTCTTTTTCATCAACATCCATCAAAGCATGTCTATCCAAAAGGCCGATATCTAAGAAAATTTCATCTTCTACAAGTCTTGCGGCACGGTTCATCCGCTCGTAGTAACTCTCCCAGGTCGGCTCAATTATGTGCTGACGCTCAAATGCCTCTAAGATGATATCTACGCGCTCTTCTTCAAACGTTTTTACATACTGCATCGCCTTAGCAAAATCGATAGTATCTTTTATTACCCTATCAAGAACTTCTGCTTCTTGAAGCATTGCTAAGCGTGCTTTATGCTCACGAACTGCCATAAAAAACGATAGCGGCTTTACAAAACTATAGCTCTTTTCTATGCTGTGCATGTAGCTGATAACGAGATTGAATGTTGGATTTACAAGCTCGCCTGCAATTCGTGAAACAATCTGCGGCCTTGTACCGGACTTGAGAGCTTGCACCTCTTCTAAAGTATCCAACGCACGTAATAGCGCATCTTTTAAGGGCACTGCTGCATGCTGAAGCTCGTGATTGGCTACAGCTTGCGCCTCTTCGATAAGTGGCTGGATTTCTTCGATACGAATCCAGAACTTCCTAAAGACAAGATTAATCGCATCTTTTGTTTCGGCCTCTGCAAATGCCTTAAAGGGATTTTCTACATCTCGGGCAATAGTGCGGATAGTCTCTGAAAGCTTTAAAAGCTCTACAGATTCAAGATTTGCAATATCCAACAGACGGATGGTTTCTTGTACTTCTGATGTAAGCCGCAAGAGCTCATCACGAAGGTCTTTAAGCCTTGCTGATCTATGCGTAATTTCATTTCGCAACTTAACCACATCATGTTCGTAGGGCATTTCTTGGCAAAGCTGTAACAGCTCATGGGATGAGAGCGTACCTGCATAAAACTTACGCATACCCTCTTTTAGCTGAGATGTAAGAACCTTTCTCATATCCTGAAAGTTTTCCATCAGATCTAGATAGGGAGAAATATTCCAAAAAATCTCAAAAAGCCTGCGTTTAATTGCTGCTTTATCATCCTCTGCGCGATGCTCGCTTTTGTGTGCCCCCTTCAACAATCGCACAACTGCTGTCGGCATCTCCTGCTTCACCTTAAGATAGAGGCTGTACTTTTCGGTAAGTTTTTTTTCGGTCTCTTCGAAGGTAGCTTCAGAAAAATGCTCTTTGTCAAGAGCAAGACTTTTTACCTTATCTTCAAGAGTAAGATAGTCCTGCTGGATATCTTTAAAGTGGCTGGCAGGCTCTGTTACAGTAAAGAAGATTTTAGAATATTCAGACATCTCCTGCAACTTCTTTACCCTCGCTTCGGCTGCATCTAAAAGATGCGCTATCTTGGCAGCTTGCGCCTCATAAAACTGTTTGATATCGCCTTTGTAGGCCTCTAGATCGAGCGTTTCGCGTGGAGCGTACTCAAACGGCATTGTAACAAGCCGCTTAATTTCATTCGATAGATCGGGATAGGGAAGCAGCTGCGGAGTAAAGAGCTTTTGCATAAATGGTGCAGAATGAACATTGAGCCACTCTTGCTGCTTTTTTCTAAATTCTTCAAGATCGGTAAGGCTCTCTTTCTGCTGCTGTAAAAACTGCGCAATTTCATTTTCTGATGCGCCTGCAAGCAGTATCTCTTCGATAAAGGGGCCTATTGCTGCAACATGCGACTGGTAGAGCACTGTCGGCAGCGTTTTTAGCTCGCCCTTAAATTTTTCAACCGCAGCCTCTTCTGTCTTTGCTGTTGCCAAAATGGAGGCTGCCTTTAATGCGTCATCCCACGAAGCATCCGGATTTGATGCCTGTTCATAGAGCGTTTTCCATGCTTCAGGCTGCTGGAGCGGCTGTAAATAAGCAGGAGGCTCTGGCGGCAAACTTTGAACAAGAAGAGCCAACTTTTGACGGCGCACCTCTGATGTCTGTATCTCTTTTTTTGCCTCAACAATTTTTGCCGTTACTACGGACCTTGCTGTATCTGGAGTAAAGAGAAAGGCGATAAGGCTATTATAAGCTTCCATGGCCTCAGGAGGAGGCTGAATATGGCGAAAGAGGTTTGCATAGCAGATGTCTCTTCCCTTTGGCTTGGAGGTAATGCCAGTGCGTATAAGTAGGCGCTCTTTAAGTGTAAGCTCACCCCAAATGGCGGGATCAATATAGGCAACCAACTCCTTGAGTTTACTATCTGAGTAGTTTGCTATAAGCTCTTGTACAAGTGTCGTAAATGTATTCCAGTCTGTCATCTCTTTGCCTCATCTTTATTTTTATCTGAGTTGCACGAGAACAACAAGACAAAAATCGATAATTTCACTAGACTTTCGCGAAAACCGTGTGTGCTTACTTATGTTACTTAGCTCAATTTCCCCTCTACAACCCACTCAAAATGAAGTAACAGCGATAGAAACTGCAGTAGACCTTATACTTGGTCAATTTCAAGATGCCATAGCTACTGCCTTTCATTTTTTTCATCAAAGGCGTGCTGATCTACGAAATATAAGGATAGAACACATTGCAGCCGCAGATGCGCTTGCAGACGTGCAAAAGCGTGTTATAGCTGCCTGTAGGGCCGCAGAAGTTTTATATTCTCAATCATTCGGCCCAATGCTGTTTCTTGATACTCTAAAGCAAATTACAGTTGAAAAAAGTACAGCCCTCCAAGATCTTCTTCGGTCCGAAAAACATTGGACCGATCTTAAATTCTTTAAAGAGGTCGTTGCAGAACTTGACTCACTTTCTAATTGGGGAAATCCGCTCGACTATGTATCGGGCTATAGTCACGATCAGAAAGTAGAAAAGTTTAAGGAGCTGCATACTAAGGTTACAAGCAACAACGAGAACTATCTTCATAAGGATCTGCTCAACTATACACTCTATGTGGCCGAGCAGCTGAAAATTCCCGGTTATGAAAAGCTCGCTCAACTACCTACAGGTGGTGAGACCTTCTTGAAGGGAAAGTTACTGCTATTGCCGGCAGAAAAATTTAGGACAGGCCAAACGGCGGCACATGTTCGCTATCGCGACGTAACTGACGTTACGAATGAACTTGAACGTGTTGAGCTCTCACTTAAAGAGCAAGAACTCTTGCTTATTGGCCAAATGCGCCAAGTCTGTATGGGCGAGCTGAATGAAGTCACCTGCCCCGTTGATCATATACCCGCCATAAATCGCTGTTTTAATAGCCTCGTACAAAAGAGCTTCTCTACACATGTTCACGCAGGTTGGTACTATGAAAATGCCGTTCGCATACATGCGGCTGAGGTCTCTGTAACGTATGAAAGATTCCAAACCATATTTAGAGAAAGCCTGGAACAAAACTTGATTGCCGCACGAGCTTTAGAAAAGGCAGATGTGTGTAGTGCTGTACAAGCCTACCCCAAACACCCTGTTTTGAATAGGCAGATCAACAGCCTTTTAGAGTATACCGAACAGGAAGCCTCTCTTCATACCCAGATCTTCAGCCGGCTTAAGCGCTGGGATGATACCGTCCGCTCCTATCTTCACAAAGGGCTTATTCGCAATATCTATCATCGCCATGAGACTGAATTTGCAGCAATGTTCAGCATGCTTAAATATGATCCAGCCTATAGAGACGACTTTGCAGCATGCCTGAAGAGTGATGAAGAGCTTTCAGCACTACACGACGACTATGTGGCCAAAACCTCTCCTAAAAAGGTTTCGCCTCTTATTCTTGAATTTTTTGAGCCCCTTCCAGCTGCAACTCCCAATGAAGCGCTTCTCCTACGTCTTTTAGCTATTGAACAGGGCCACCTCAAAGAGACTCATACAAATAGCTGGCTAGAAAAAAAGATTGAACAAGAAAAGCAAAAACCGATCTTCATTCAAAATGAGACATCCCCTCTTGGCCCTCTTTTAATGCGCGGGCTTTTTGGTACAAATCCCCTTACACAAGAGTATGCTGATGGCGATATTATCGCACATATTCATGGCGATGGCTTTTCTCTAGATTCTGTTACTGGCATTTATAGAACCATGCTCCTTCGCTGGAGATTTGAAAAATTTATGCAAACAACCGAGCTCGACCTACAACCTATCTCTGTAAAAGCTATAACCCGCGGCATAGGGAGTCTGCTGTCAGGTGTGAAAAAAACCTCTATCGGTGAAAAACTTCTTAAAGAGTTTTTTTCTTCCTACACATCGGATGATGCACTTCTCTGGACAATCCAGTATGGCCTTGGCTATCTAGAACTTGGCCTTAGACGCTATCTTGAAGCAAGTAAAGATAAAGAGCTGTCAGCGAAACGTAGTGAACAGTGGCAAGAGGTGCTTGTCCATTATCATGACTTTAGAACCACCCTAGAGCATCATGGAGAACTTACAGCAGAGACAACAGCGCGCGCTCAGAGGCTTTATGCAAAGGCACATGCAGTTACAGATTCACCAGACCCGTCTACCGCAGTACTTCTGCAAGAGATGAAGGAGTTTCTCACAGGAACACGCTTTAGTTACACAAAAGTTCCACCGTTGTAAAAACAAGTTGTTGCAAAAATCCTTTTTTTGCAACAATAAGGGTAATCTTTCAATAAAGGTGTTATCCAATGGTAACCACTACAGAGATAATTGTCATTTTTGCATAAGCGTTAACCGGCTTATCGCAATTCATTTTACAAACTAATTTTTTTGAATTTATTTTCGTCGGGATCCCTCGTGCTTTTTCGCCATTGGCTCCCTACGAGAAAATGGAAACGTTATTATATGCATTACATATTTTTTATTTTATTTTTATGGACATCATTTGCTGCAGCTGAACAGCACGAAATAGTGTGGGGACAGTATATACCCCCAGAGGTAACTGTACGTGATGTAAGAGAAATCCTTAACACGAATGCACCTATCGAGCTAAAACCACTCGGTGGTGGCTTTTCGGGTGGACACCTCTATACACTTGACTGTAACAACAAACAGTACATTGTGCGTCGCACTGGCGGCGTATTTGGCCCCAAGGGAATTAAGCAAGAGGTAGCTATTCTTCACGAAATGAACAAGACCGGCATCTGCCCAAAAATGCTCTATGCAGATGACACAACAGGTCTTATTATTATGGAGAAGATAGACTCGATTTTACCTGCTGAATTTGCCCCTGGGCTTATTGCCTGTTCTGATGAACTTATAGAGCAGCTACTTTCGCACCTACGCAAGATGCACAAGATAGCTCTTGATGAGTCTGTAGTAACTGAGAGAAACGACCTCTTTCATCTGAAAAAGTTTGCTAACCTACCTAGTCTATCAGGGCTATCAGAGGCTATGCAGACAATGCTACATAGCTGCCTTACATGGCAGCTTGGGCCTGAAAGGCAACTGAACCACAATGACCTTCACATGCGCAACATGCTCTATGATGGAAAAAAGCTCTATCTCATAGACTGGGAATGCGCCGGTTATGGTCCCAAGGATTATGACCTTGCAGGCTTTTGCAACAACCAGGTGATGACACTAGAGTCAGGCCTTACGCTCTATGCACGCTACCTGATGCGCAAGCCGACGGCTGAAGAGGCATTAAGATTTAACCGCCTACGGGTGATAAACGCCG
Source organism: Verrucomicrobiota bacterium (assembly GCA_018239765.1). Classification (GTDB taxonomy): domain Bacteria; phylum Chlamydiota; class Chlamydiia; order Chlamydiales; family FEN-1388; genus SZAS-7. Next base: position 19,791 of record JAFEGT010000062.1, on the reverse strand, counting down.
CGACAAACGGCGCTCATGGCTATTCGCACTACAATCGAAACGCCAAAAACCCGGTTGAGCATCTCAAACGAGGCTCAAGCTTAGAAAGCGTGCGCAACATGTTTTTTGCACTTGATCGAAAAAAAATCGATCTTCGCGAAGAATGTGCTCTACAAGCATGTGGAGAAGCATGGCTCAACTATGCACTCTATCTGTATAGCGGCACATAAAAAAACCCATAACAACGGGGCCCCCAATTCGGGGGCCCTTCTTAAACATCTTATTCTTATTCTTGATCTTAAAAGCCTCTTGCAAAACTCGTCCCTTGCCCCTGCCCTTGCCCTTGCCCCTGCCCCCTAAATTCAATTATTCCACTAAAGCCCTCTTGGCGATGTTATACGCCCCTAAAAGGGGCTCTGGTGGAAATAAAATTAAAATAATTCGGGAAAGGGCACGGGCAGGGGCAAGGGCAAGGAGTGAGTTGTGCAACAGACTCTCAAGAATAAGAACCCTTTTTTAAGATAACACCAGAAAGCAAGTAGTGGTATTATATTCCGCCTCAAACCCGATAAGGATGCTTTATGAATACAACTTTTGATCCAGTACTCACCCCCCCTATGCCGCTAGAAACTGAGGCAACCTCACCTACAACAGGGCATTTACTTGGCAGACAAATCGACAAAAACCCAAGTCCCAATAAAAAAGTAAAGACCGTTGAGAAAGCCACTTTTGTAGGAATGATCACTCTAGCTTCAGCCGCCACTGTAGAGGCGACCTACCAGGGAGAGTGGAGACATGGCAAATGGCATGATAAAAATGCGACACTGACTCTTGCAGGAATAGGCACCTTTGCTGGGAAGTTTGAAGATGGAAAATTTGTAGAAGGGACAACGAAGTATGAGGGTAAGCCAGAAGAATCTGGCAAAGTAAAAAAATGGGCCTTTACTGCAACCGCAGGAACTATGAATAAAAATGTGCCTATTAACGAAACTCAACACAGGGTTGATCTTAAGACAGGAATTACCATCATCGGCAATAGAGTTCTTTCAGCTACAAAAAAACGCTCTTGCGAAATGACGCTTCATGGCGATGAGCTTGGCACGGGTACAATTAACTTTATGGAGAGGGGCTTGATATCCCAAAAGTACGAGGGTGAGCTCAAATATGATAAAGCAAAGGGAGCAATTCTCCGACATGGCAAAGGAATGCTCATTATGCAAGAACCCTATCTCAAACAAGAGGTAGAATTTGTAGATGATAAGGAAGTAAAAAAGTAGATTTATTGAGGTTTAGTGATCGTCCTTGTAGTAGGGTTCAATGTGGACGGTGACATCTTGCACCTGAGGCCAGGCAAGCTGAATGCTTCTACGCACATGCTGACTGATTGTATGTGCCGTCTCCACTGTAAGTAACGGATCTACTTCAATATCAATGTCCACATGGGCGTCAGGACCATAATGCTGGATACGGATTTTTTCTGTACCCTCTACGCCGTTCACCTTGTGAGCGGCTGTTTGCACCCGTTCAAAAAGTTCTTGCTCTGGAGTGCGATCAAGCAGCTGGTTGAGGTTTTTCTTAGAGGCAAAAAGTCCCATGCCACACATACAAAGGGCAATAAGAATCGCCCCCACACGGTCGCAAACGCCGCTAACCTCAGGAAAGAACGCTGCTGCAAGAAGGGCGATAAGCGCTAAGATGCTATTTAAACTATCTGTTCTAAAGTGTAGAGCCTCTGCCAAAAGAGCGGGGCTTTTTTGCTCAACCGCTACGCGCTTCATGCGTCTGTATGAAAACTCAAGAAGTATCACCGTGACAAGCGCAAAAATCCAGACATAGGAATTTACGCTGTGAGGTTCAACTTGCTGCCATAATGAAGCTATTTGCTGCCAGAGGAGCCCTCCCCCAGCAATAGTCAAAAAGAGACCAAGCTGCAGCCCTGCAATAGGCTCATAGCGGCCATGGCCGAAGGGATGTTCATTATCAGGTGGGCGCTCGGCAAGTTTTACTGAAAGCACCAAAACAACGCTTGAAATAACATCAGCAAGTGTTGCAAGGCTATCTAATAACAGTGTTTTACTATCAAAAAAGAGAAAGCCCAAAAATTCCGATACAACAATAAGCATCCTGACGGCAATGCCAACAAGTGCTACACGTATTATTGCACGGTTTCGCTCTTTTCTGGCCTCATGGATCGAATCTGCAATTGGGAGTCCCTCAGGAAACGCCATGAAAAAGCCTCTTTACGTTGCGCGTGGTTATTTCGACCAGCGATTCTACAGGCACCCCTCGAAGGTTTGCAACAAATTTTGCTGTGGCTCCTAGAAATGCAGGCTCATTTGTCTTACCTCTGTGTCCCTGAGGAGCAAGATAGGGGCTATCTGTTTCTATAAGTAGATTGTCATCTGGCACAAATCGCGCCACATCCTGCAGCGATGTACTTTTAGGAAAGGTTACAATACCGCTCATTGACACATACCATCCCCGTCTAACTGCTTCTTTTGCCTCTTCAAGTGTGCCGGTAAAGCAGTGAAGCATTACCTTAAGCTCTGGTGCTGTAGCGTCAATAATATCAGCAAGATCGTAAAAGGCCTCCCTACAATGAATCACAACGGGAAGTTTTAGTGTACTTGCCAGCTTAAGATAGCGCACAAAAAGTGCCTTCTGCTTATCTTTAGGAGCAAAGTCGTAGTGATAATCAAGGCCAATTTCGCCTATTGCCACAAGTGATTGCGCATGTTCTTCTACAGCACGAAAAAATTCTTCATCTTCATGCAGCGCATCATGGGGAGTTTGTGCAGCAACAGTATAAATTTTTGGCGCGTGGCACGTCTTTGCAAGACTAAGTCCTCGCATCAAATCATCCGTACCTGTGCAGACGTTGATAATCCCTACAACCCCTGCATCTTTTGCACGCTCTAATAGAGCTAAAGGCAGCTCAACATCATGTGTAAGGTGCGCGTGGGCGTCGATCATTTAAGAGCCTCTATGACAAGATCTGGCGTAAGAAGTTCTGGAAGCACCTGTACCTTGCCATGGTTATACACCACATAGACAGGCACGCCATTACGCCCAAGAGTGCGCATATAACGTGTGATTGCTTCATCATTTTTGGTCCAGTCAGCCTTCATTTTAACATAGCCATACTCTTTTAGGGCGGCTTTCACCTTATCAGATTCTAAGACAACATGGTTTGTCTGGCATGTTAAGCACCACTTTGCCGTAACATCAACAAAGACGGGTGTACCCTTCTTTACAAGCTCATTAAGACGCTGCTCTGAAAATACCTCCCAATCTGAGCTGGCTATTTCTGTCGAAGGTCCCCCTCGTGCTTTTTGTACATTAGAGATAAGGAGACCAGATCCTGCTGCAACAAAAATAAGAGCTATAACCAATCCAATCATGCGCGTTCTTTTTGGCCGCTCAAGACTGCACCAGGTGCCATACACCCATGCACCAATGGCAATCAAAAAGAGACTTGTGAGCATAAAGAGGTTGGAGAGAGCCGTAGTCTGGGCATCGAGCACCCAAATAAGCCAAAGCACTGTTGCCAGCATGAGAAAGCCCATAAGCTGCTTGAAGGTCACCATCCAGCGTCCAGGAGCCGGTAAAAACCGTATCAACACTGGAAAAAATGAGAGTAGCAAAAATGGGAAGGCCATACCAAGCCCAAGCACTGAAAAGATAGCAAAAGAATAGGCTGGCTGCAATGTAGCTGCAAAGCCTACTGCTGATCCCAATAGTGGTCCTGTGCAGGGTGCTGCCACAAATGTGGCAAGTACGCCGCTTGCAAATGAAGAGGTGTAACTTGGCACATTGTTTGTGCGAAGATGCGACTGTTCCCATGAACCTGTTGCTGAAGAGAGAGAAAGCCCAAATTCAAACACGCCAAAGAGGCTGAGCGCTAAAATAAAGAGCACAATAATAAGAAAGGTAACAAAAAGAGGTTCCTGAAGCTGAAAACCCCAGCCAATTACATGACCGAATGACTGAAGCAGATAGATTGCTCCAGATAGCAGCCAGAATGACATAAGAACCCCAAACGAATACATGAGTCCATGCTTTGCAAGGGAGGCTCTGCTATAATCTTTTAGCTGCACAAAGTGCAGAATTTTCATGCTAATTACAGGAAGCACGCAGGGCATAACATTTAAAATCATGCCGCCCAGAAACGCCCAGAGCAAAATTTTTGCAAATTCAGACTTCATAAATAGCGACAATTCTGTAAGCAGCTTACGATACCAAACCTGGTTTTCAAGCGCCTCTAGATGCTCATCGACGCTGTGATTATATTTCATTTCAAATTTGGAGGCAGGTGCGCTGTTCTTTACTTTCTGAGAAGAGACATTCCAGGCCGATTTTAGAGGGCCTAAGGGGCTTTCTTCTTCAACCGCAACTACGCCCTTCAGTGCCTTTGGAGTAGCTACCTGAACTGTAAGGGTCTTTTTGTCTGTAGAAAGTTGCCACTTTGGTGTTGCCTTTGTATCCAAAACCTCTGGCTCATCGGCAAAAAAGTAGACACTCTTTATGGCGCCAAAAGGAATATCCTGATGGACGCGAATTTCAAGCATGCCATTTTGCAGCTGTACTTTTGTGTTATTTGCTGATAGTGGAAGGGCATTTCGCGCCTGCTTAAAGAGCTGAGCCACCTGTTTTGTTGGCGCCTGCTTCTCTTTTGCAACGGCAAGTTTTGTGGCAAAAAGGGACTCGCCAGGAACACAGACGGTATTGCAACCATACCAGTCTACCTGCGCTTTAATATCTACGTATGAACCTACTTCGAGATTTTCTGGTGCTACAATTTGAGCGAGCAAAACCAGCTTTTTAGAATAGCCAAAGATAACTGACTGATCGATTTCGATACGCTCCGGAGTTGGCCAGAGAGGATCTTTTGCTGTAAATCCTGCTGGCAAGGTCCAGCTAATAACAGGGCCCTGACCTGCATCTCCGGGGTTTTTCCAGTAAAGATGCCATCCATCGGAGAGCGTAAATTGAAATGCTACCCATAGCGGTTTACCTGGAACAATCACCGAATCTTCAGTAATCATTTTTACAGATGCGATCTGTTCGTTTGTTGAGGTTACTGGAGAGACAAGAGAATCAGATTCTGAAGCACTGTTTTGCACAATTTGAAAACCTTGCGATTTTTGATCGTAAGGCTCTAAGCTAAAAAGCTGTACGCTTACAAAACTGACTAGCAGACATACCAGATGTTTGATCATTCTTTTTTCCTCAAATTGACAACTCAACGCTTTTAATGTTACCTTCATAGCTAATCTAAATAGGTACTTTCTTATGATGTATGGCTTCCTTTGCGAAGGCAATCCTTTTTTCGATGCTTATACCGATTCTGACGTTCTCGGTAAAATCATATTTGTTGCTCTCTTAGCGCTCTCAGTAGTAACCTGGAGCGTCTTAATACATAAGTTGTGGATCACAAAACAGGTGAAGAAAAACTCACTTCAGTTTCGTAAGACCTTTTCTGACTCACGACACGACCCACTTAGTTTACCCAACGCCATTATAAAGCATTCCGAATATCCAAATGCATTCGGAATAATCTATGATGTGTTAAAAAACAAAACTTTAGAGATTTTTGACAAAAATGGCAAAAATAAAAACGCATCTCAGCTTTATTCAGCAGATATTGCTCTTTTAGAAGCACATGCGAATTCAACAATTGCCTCACTGACCAAGTTTTTAGAAAAAAACCTATATATTCTATCGACAATCGTGACGCTCGCTCCCTTTTTAGGCCTCTTGGGTACTGTATATGGCATTTTAACCACCTTTACCGAACTTAAATCCTCCACTGGAGGCGGCTCAAACCAGATTATTTTGGGAGGCCTTTCTCTTGCGCTCTCTACAACGGTGCTTGGGCTTATCGATGCAATTCCCGCTCTTCTTGGCTATAACTACCTCAAAAACCTTGTGTATGAGTTTGACGCTGATATGGACCGTTTTGCAACTGATGTGCTTTCTACCTTAGAAATCCACTACCGTAAGCCAGGTGAATAATGGGAAGAAGAAATGGTTCACAAAAGGCAGCAGAGCTTCCTCAAGAACCTGCCATCAATATCACGCCTCTTGTTGACGTGGTGTTTGTTATACTTATTGCCTTTATTGTGATTGCACCTCTGCTCGAAATGGACCGCATAGAGCTTGCCTCAGGCGGCCAGGTGCCCTCTCATATACCTGTGCGCTTTGAAGATTCAAGCCCAATCCAGATACATGTTCAGCAAGATAACAGCATACTTTTTAACCACAATCAGGTGACACTCGCAGAACTCATGGCATGTTTAAGACGCGCAAAAGCCTCTTATCCTGACGCACGGGCCCAGCTGTTTCATCACAAGCAGGCCTATTTTGGCACCTATCAGTCGGTAAAAAATGCTCTAGAAGCTGCAGAATTTAAAGAAGTGGACATTGTCCTATCTCCATCATAGGAATGTGTGATGCACACGCTTGAATTGCCACAACAACGCACCAACTGGAAGGTCTCCTCTGCAGTCATCTGCGGCCATATCGCAGTGCTCTGGCTTATGACCTTTTCATTTTATGTAGCCGCGCCTAAGCCGCAGATTAAAAAACTGATGGTTCACACAGTGCGTTTGCAGACTCCTGCCCAAAAACCTGTTGTGGTTGCATCTAAACCAAAGGCGGCTATTCAGCCGGCTCAGCCTGCTGCGGCTATTGAGCAGCCAAAAGAGCCTGAACCTACTGTAGCACCAGCAGCTGCAGCAGAAGCTCCACCAGAACCTGCATCTGCACCAAAAATTGTAGAGGAAAAGCAAGCTCCTGAAGAAGTAGCTCCAGAACCTGCCAAAAAATCTGAGCCCAAAACCACTCCCAAACCTGCTGCCCCAAAACCAGAGCCCAAGGCCCAGGCAAAAACTACACCAAAAGCTACTCCAAAAGCCACTCCAAAACCCTCTACAAAACCCTCTACAAAACCCCAACCGAAGAAAAAAGAGGTTACAAAACCGCAGGCTACTAAATCTAAGCCCAAAGAGACATCCAAGCAAAAAGAAAAAGAGCAGGCCCTCGCAAAAGAAAAAGCAGCAAAAGAAAAGGCTGCCCAACAAAAAGCGAATCAAGAAAAAGCCGCAAAAGAGCGTGCAGCAAAAGAAAAAGCCGCAAAAGAGCAGGCCGCAAAGCAACAAGCCCTCCTCGATAAAGCTTTATCTTCTCTAAATTCTGCCAGCAAAATCGAAGGCAAAAAGGCCTCAGTTGCAGCAAGTGTTGCAAAACAGGGCACATCAAAAGGTCCTGCTGCAATCGGCAGCTTGTCGGCTGAAGCGCTCGTTGCCATAGATACAAGCGATGTGCAAAACTGCACACCGCAAGAGCGCACCTACTATGATGAACTTGTATCGCGTCTAAAACTCTCCCTTAAACTGCCCGACTATGGCGAAGTCAAGCTACAGCTTACAGTCAACCGTTCTGGCAAGGTTGTGAGCGTAAAAAGTGTAAAGTCTAAAAGCAGCAAAAACTCCGACTACATTCAAAAGGCGCTCCCCAAACTTCACCTACCCCCTTTCGGACAAAACTTTACAGGCGAAAACGAACACACTTTTCGGCTTACGCTCAGTAATGAACTCTGAGGCCTGAAAGGCCGGCATAACGTAGCCTAGGTCGCAGCGTTAGCGGAGGCCTAGGAAAAGAATATGCAGGTTTATAGAGTCCTGTAAGGACGGCATTTAGATCGTTATGCCGTCCTTACAGGACTCTAAATTTATTTTATATCCTATTCCTAGGCCTCCGCTAACGCTGCGACCTAGGCTATGACATTCCGGCCTTTCAGGCCTTTTTTTACGTTGAAGACATTCTTCTTTCAGGTTATCTTGATGATCTATACTGGAGTCGTTATGCGCCTGTTCATTCTATTTGCAGTTTTATTGAGCTCTTTTGTCCATGCTGAGGAAGAGATTTTTGTTCAGCTTTCAAGCGAAGTTGAGATGATGCCCGTCTTTGTCAGCAAAGTAGAAAATGTCGATTCCACACTGCCTGCAGGATACTCCGATTCGATTCGCCAGGTGCTTCTCTTCGACCTTAACCACAACGGCATGACGCGCGTTTTGGAGCCAAAAGAGATTGTAGCCTTTAGCTCCCTTGCAAATCAGGACCAGTTTTCTAAAGAACTTGACTTTTCAAAGCTCAAATCCGATGGCATTCTTTACCTTGTAAAGCTCAAATGTGCCGGCAATGAACTGATCGCTAAAATAATTTCGGTTAATGCTCAAACGGCCAATACAATCGACCACATCTTCTTATCGGGTGACCTTAATCGCGACCGCGTCAAAGTGCATCAGCTAGCAGACTCTATCCACAAACTGCTCTTTGGCAAACCTGGCATCGCTTCAAGCCGCATCCTCTACACAGTAAAAAGAAAAATCGATAGACCAAAACAGGAGCCAAAGTGGGTAAGCGATGTATTTGTGAGCGACTACGATGGTCACAACGCTCGCCAGCTTACCAATGAAAACACTCTTGTTGCCAACCCACAGTTTTTACCTAATTCATCTCAATTTATCTTTGTCTCATACAAAATTGGCCAGCCAAAGATCTACATGGGCTCACTTAATGACAACAAAATCTCACGCGTAAGCCCACTTAAGGCAAATCAGGTAACGCCTTCAATTAGCCATGATGGACAGTGGCTTGCCTTTTCTTCAGACGTTACAGGAAAGGCCGATATTTTCTTGCAGCCACTCAAGGGCGGTCAAGATGTTAAGCCAAGGCAAATTTTTACTGCAAAAGCCTCTGCCAATGCATCTCCTGCCTTTTCACCAGATGGCAAAAGAATCGCCTTTGTATCTAACAAAGATGGTTCACCTAAAATTTACGTTATGAAAATACCTCCAGAAGGCACAAAGCTAAAAGACATTGCATTAGACCTTATCACCAAACGCTGCCGCGAAAATAGCGCACCTAGCTGGTCACCTGATGGCAAAAAAATTGTCTACTGTGCACGCAACAGCTCGCCTGAGCGCCAGATCTGGGTGTTTGATGTGGAAACAAAAACCGAACGCCAGCTGACACAAGGCTCCGCTGATAAAGAAAATCCTGTATGGGCACAAGACAGCCTTCATATTCTTTTTAACGCAAAAGATTCTCATGGAACCGACATTTACATGATTAACCTGAATCAGCCAAATGCTGTAAAAATTACCTCTGGACCAGGAGAGAAATTTTTCCCCGCATGGGATGCGAAAAAGATGTAAATATATGTAGTCGAGTGCTACACTGATCGGCAAATTTAATGTGCAACCATTCTGAGGCAAGTATGAATAGGCTTTTTGCTCGCGTTATGCTGCTCGTAGCAGCTGTTACTTTTACTGTAAGTTGTCAAAGATCAAGCGATGATGTGTGGAACGACACACAATCCGCTGGTCGCCACGTAGCTCGTGGTGTAAAGACAGCATTTGGATATCATGGCGAATCTCGCGAAATCAACTCACCAGACGATTTTGATGCAGCAACCATGCAGAATCATCCTTCTGAATTTATCGGATTTGACGAAGAAAACATGCGTGTTGGCGGTCCAGACACAATCCAGCAGGCGCATGAGACTCCAGGTGAATCTGGCTCATCAATTCCTGGCATTGAAGCCTTTAGCGATCCAGCGCTTGATCCTGAGCTTGCCCAAATCTTCAAGCATATCCGCTTTGACTACAACTCAAGCCTTGTAAAGGGCAATGAGAACATGGAAACTATTTCTCAAATCTCTGAATGGCTCAAAAACCATCCAAACGTATACGTGTTTGTGGAAGGTCACTGCGATAGCCGCGGTCCTGCTGCGTACAACTTTGCGCTTGGTGCAAACCGCTCAAATGCGATTCGCAACATGATGATCAAAGAAGGCGTGGTATACGATCGCATCTTTACTGTTTCCTATGGTAAAGAGCGCCCAATCGTAGAAGGCGATGGCGAAGAAATATGGGTAGTAAACCGTCGTGGTCAATTTAAAGTATACGAGAAGAACTAATGCGTTTACTGCATGTTACTGCTCTTTGTTTAACATGCAACCTCTCTGCAGAGGTTGCTAATTTGCAGCGTACGTTGCAAAACATGAACTATAGCATTAGCAACCAAGATCAAGAACTTGCTCTTCTTAAGCAGAAGATTGCCAATCAAGAGTCGGTTCTTGACTCTATGCACGCTGAAGTAACATCACTTATTAAAGCTGCAAAAGAATCGCAAAAGTCAACAGGCTCACAAGTTGACACTCGCCTCAAGGCGATGGAAAAAAACATCGACAAGCTCGTTTCTGACCTTAAGCAATTTAAAAAACACGCGAACGACTCTTCATCAAGCTTCACCGAAATACAAAAGAAACTGGCAGAACAGCAAGAGATCAGCACACTTCAAGCCCAGCAGATTAAAGATCTCGAAAATGCACTCAGACACCTTACATCAGCCCTTCAAGCCAAATCCAGCCCAGTAGCTGCAGCTGGTGAATATAAAGTAAAATCTGGCGACAGCCTAGAAAAGATCGCCAAAGAACATGGCACTACAATAGAGGCTATTCGCCGAGAGAACAACCTCTCAAAAGACACTATCTATCCTGGCCAAAAGCTGCATATTCCATGACAAAGGTTGGACTATTTGATTCGGGTGTTGGAGGCTTAACAGTTCTTAAAGAGCTGATTGCCGCAATGCCGCACAAATCGTATGTCTACTTTGCAGATACTGCGCGCTATCCTTATGGTGGTAAAAGCCAAGAGACTATCATTCGCTACTCACTCGAAAACAGCAACTTTTTGCTTGAGCAGGGTGTAGAGCTTATTGCTATTGCCTGCCATACGGCGACATCGCTTGCACTGCATGAACTACAGAAGAACCTCAACATTCCTATTTTAGGGGTTATTGAACCTGCCGTAGAAAAAATGGTAGCGACTACAAAAAATAAGCACCTTGGCGTGCTCGGAACCCGCGCGACTATCGCCTCAGGAATGTACCAAAGAAAGCTTCTTGAAAAGCTCCCTGATGCCACAATAACCGCCTGTGCATGTCCACTCTTTGTGCCTATTATCGAAGAGCAGATCACGAGCCCAGAGATTATTAAGCTCGTAGTAAAAGAGACACTTGCCCCCTTTAAAGGTAAAAGCATCGACACACTGCTCTTAGGCTGCACCCACTACCCGCTTTTGCAAAAAGAAATTCAAGAAGAGATGGGGCCTCATGTCACCCTCGTAAACCCAGCAAAGACCTTCGCAGAAATGCTCCAAAAACACAACCTTGCAAAAAGTAGCACACCAGAACTCTCCTTTTTTGTATCTGACGACCCAGAACGTTTTCGCGCTATAGGCGAAAGCTTTTTAGGCATCAGCATGCCACATGTGAAAAAAGTATGAGATTTTGTGAATCGGTTGCAATAGGACACCCCGACAAAGTTGCAGACCAGATTTCTGATGCTATTGTCGATGCCTATTTAGCACAAGACCCCACAGCTCGCGTAGACTGCTCTACACTTATCAGCCACGACACACTTGTGTTAGCAGGTGAAATCACAAGCCGCGCCGCTGTTGACTGTAAAAAGTGTGCAGAAAGTGTTCTAGAGCGCATTGGCTACCCTAAACGTAAAAACGTTATACTTGAAATAAAGCAGCAGTCATCTGACATTGCCGATGCCATCCTTCACACAGGCACTCTTGGAGCTGGCGATCAAGGCATTATGATTGGCTATGCAACAGATGAAACTGAAGAATATCTACCCCTTGAAGTAGTAACAGCCCATAAGCTAATGCGAGCACTTAAAAATGAGTCGCCAGAGCTTGGCCCTGATGGAAAAGCTCTTGTAGGAGTATCAGACGGTGTTATCACCCACATTATTCTCTCCTGCCAACATGCAATAGAGCTTGAAGAAGCACGCGAAAAACTTAGCGCCCTTATTAAAAGAACGGTTCAAGTGACCCCTGAGACGATTATACGCATCAATCCAGCAGGTCGCTTTGTTGTGGGAGGGCCCGATGCCGATACAGGCATTACGGGGCGTAAACTTATGGTAGACTGCTATGGCACAGCTGTTGAGCATGGTGGAGGGGCGTTTTCTGGAAAGGATCCCACTAAAGTTGATCGCTCGGCAAGTTATATGGCGCGCTACATAGCTAAGAACATAGTGGCGTCAAAGCTTGCAAAGCGCTGCAAGGTAGCCCTCACCTACGTTATAGGGGATCCCTATCCTATCAATATCTCCATCGACACCTTTGGAGGGGCCCAAAATCTAGAACAGGAAATTCCAAAACTGTTTGATCTTTCAGTTGCGGGAATCATCCGGACACTCGATCTACAAAAACCCATCTACGAACAGTCTGCCTGGGGAGGGCACTTTGGCCGCCACTTTCCTTGGGAAGCCCTTTCACCCATAAATTTATAATCTTTTATCGGTGTAGCGTAACTCACTTTTCTCTTGTGTTTTAGGTATAATCAGGTACTATTCCTGCTTATGACTGCTGAAAAAGGGAAAAAAATATTATTGTCAACAGGCGATAGTGAAACTTCATTTTCAGATTCCGAACAGGACTTTGGCTTTGAAGAGGTAAATGGCCCTCCCCTACTTTTTTTTCGCCTACCGCTGATACAGTGGAAAACCTTCTTTCTCATTTTTGGCCTTTCTATTGGCCTTATCGCTCACTGGTTTTCAACATCGGAGCTGTTTAATATCCCCGATGATGTGGCACGTTCAAGAGCAAGCTTTTTTACAGCCAAAGAGAGCTACTTTCAAAACAGCACCTACTGGGATGCAAAGCAGAAGCACTTTACCGAGCGGCTCTCTGATGAGCTCTCTTTACGTAATGATCAAGAAGTGCAGCGCCTTATCCAGGAAATGCCGGGAGAGATCTTTATTTCCTATATGATAAAAAAGCTGCATCTTGGCCAAGAGAGGCTTGAAAAGACTGCAGTCTTTGCCCGTGATGACACCTCAAACTGCACCTTAATTATATCAAAGCCTGAAACAAGCATATGGCCATTGAGTATAATGCTGGCGCTTGAAGTAGAAGTAAAAGTAGAAAAAGAGCGCTTTTCGCTTACTGTGTCACGCTTGCGTCGCGGAACGCAAGACATTGCACTTGGCCTCTCTTGGACCTACTTTGGTAGAGAGCTTGAAAGCATTCGCCAGCTTGAATCATCCTCTAAGCAGTCGTTTATTCTGCTTTCGGCGTCAGAGGATTTATGACTTTTGATGAAGAGAAGCTCAAAACCATTAAAGCTCTCCAGAAAAAGAGATCATCACTTGCTAAAGCCATAAAAAATGCACAGGCTCAGTACGAAAGAAGCCAGGAGTTTGAAGAGGTGCAGCACCTTGCAGAACTTGTAAAGGCTCACTTTAGCCTCTTAAAGCGAGGTATGGATTCGATCACCGTTTCTGACTGGAAAAAAGAGAACCAGAATGTGACGATTGCGCTGAATCCACAGGCTACACCTCCTGAAATGCTTGATGAGATGTTTACAAAAAGCCAAAAGCTTAAAAAGGCGCTTTCGCCACTTGAAGCGCTTTTAAAGCGTTTTGATGCTGAAGCAAAAAAATGGGACGAGGCTATCCAAAAAGCAGAAGCTGCGACAGAGATGGAACAGATCGACGCCATTAATACTGAATACCAGCTGATCAAAATCGTCGCTCCCAAAACGCAAGTAAAAGCGCTCCCCTATCATAGGTTTGTCAGTAAAGCAGGCTTTGAAATTTTTGCAGGAAAAAATGCCGCTTCAAACGAAATTGTAACCTTTCAGATAGCACATGGCAACGACCTTTGGCTCCATGCACACGGTATGAGCGGCTCGCATGTTATTGTACGAAAGAAAAAGGGCGATGAAATAGACCCTGAAACGCTTCAAGATGCGCTGCAGATCGCTCTTTATTTTAGTAAAGCGCGCACAAGTTCAGGCAGCTTTGAGGTGCTTGTTTCTGAGCAAAAGTATGTCTCACGCCTGCCGCGCATGCCAAAAGGCAAGGTAGTGGTTTCAAAACATAAGATAATCAACGTTCAGCTTGATAAATCGCGAATCGAAAAGCTTAAACATGCGTAAACTCTACTATTCAGCTCTTTTTTATGGCGGCACACTGCTGCTTCCGATCTCTCCAGGAGAGCTTGCATGGAAGCTTTTTTCTAAGAAAAAGGGCAAAATCCCGCTCTTTCACCGCGATTTGATTTGCGATACAGAGACGCTTATGAGCTTACCAAAAAGTGACCGATCGCTCGACGAGTGTACAACCGCCTTTTCACCCTTTATTCCCCTTTTAACATTAAATGATGAAGCATGGAAAAGTAGGCGCAAAATTTTAGCCGATATTTTGCGCACAATCAAACTTGATCATTTTGACTGGTCGCTTCCGCTAAAAAAAGGTGATATTTATTGGGACGTATACGAAAATCTTTTTAGAATAGGCTTTCAGCTTATCTTTCATCGCGCACCGACCTCTTCAGAATTTGCTGCGATCTACCCTGGCATTGTAGATATCAATAAAATCATCAAACGTCAGACTGGCAAGGCCGATATGGAGTGCCGCTGGAGACTCTATCATACGGTGGTAGAGCTTCTAAAGGATGATAATCCGCTCTTTAGCGATGAATTCCGAGCTTTAAGTGAAATCAACCAAGTTTCCATTGTCGTAGAAGATCTCCTTACAAGTATCTGTATACAGTGTAGCGATCTTGTCTGCCACCTTCTTTTGCTTTCAGAATCCTTTACAGAAAACCTTGATCACTGCATCAACGAGACGCTAAGGCTCTATCCTCTTACAGATATCTGGACGCGAAAAGGCGAGCGGGGCTGGATTGCATCGCTTGTGCAGCTTAATCGAAGTGGGTGGGATAATCCTAATCTCTTTGATCCTAATCGCTGGGAAAAACATGATCATCCTCCCCTCATATCGTGGGGCTTTGATGCACGTGGGTGTCCTGCTACAAAGCTAGGTTACAACCTTTCAAAAGCTATTATTGAAAAAATCCTACAAGATAAAACGCTATGGATAGTACCCGCTGCAAACTTTACTCATACAAGAACCTTTCCCCTTGGCTGTCAGGTATGGATAGGCCGCGGTGAAAAACCAACCTCCTGGACCTTTGCAGGTAAGTGGAGAACGCTCTTTAAGCAGTGGTTCAACAGCCGTCTTCGTCTTTTTGACCAGCAAGAGTTATGGTAAACGCATGCAGGCTGAATGACGTATTATTGTAACGCGGCATCCAGGTGTAGCTTTCTAAAAAATGAACATTATTCTTGCGCAGGTGGGCTACAAGTTCTACATATTGTTTAGGAGCGTTGCTAAAGTCCATTACGTTTCTGTTGACAACTGCAATTTGCACCACTTCACCCGCTAAAACTTGCTTAGCAAGCTCAATCACTTTCGGATTAACAGGTGTACGAGTTTTAAAAACGGGACAGCTTGCACTTCTTTTCGGGGTCGGCTGCTCAACCGCACGCAAAACAGCAGGACTTGACATAACACACCTCTTACAAATAGGCTTTAACTCTATCCTCTTCAGCTATTTCCTGCAACTTAGAGACAACAGCTCTTAATAGTAAAAATTAACCTTGTCTCAAACAAACATCGACGATTGAGCGCTAGCTCTTTGGAGTGCGGCGGTTTCCGCCGCTCTCACTTTACCAACACCTCTACATCAACACCTTTCAAGCAAACAGTAGCGTCTATTTTGGCTTTGACGATTTTCAAGGGATCGTACTCGATAATTGAGAGCGGCGGAGACCGCCGCACTCCAGAGCGAGCTAAAGCTCGCAAGAAGCAAACGAAGACGTGCGATTAGAGCGTTATTCTGTGCTAAAGCGATAGCCGACGCCGCGGACCGTTTCGATGTAGTCAAAACGAGGCCCAAGCTTTTTACGTAGGGCGGCAATATGCACATCGACGTTGCGATCGACTACAAAGGCCTCATCGCCATGAATCTCATCTAAAAGCTGGTTACGGGTGACAACCCTGCCGGGAGTGCGCACAAGGCGGCGTAAAATACCAAATTCCGATAGGGTAAGGGCAATTTGCTTATCGCGCTTTTTTACGATATAGCGGTCAAATTCGATAAAATAATCGCCAAAGGAGGCCACTTCTGGGGCCTTTTCATCTTCCTGATTGCGTCTCAACACAGCTTTTATGCGCGAAAAGAGCACGCGGGGCGAAAAGGGCTTTGTTACATAGTCATCAGCACCAAGCTCAAGGCCCAAGACAACATCGGTCTCTTCGCTTTTTGCTGAAATCATGATGATAGGAATGTGCTTTAATTCGCTGTAGGTTTTTATGCGGCGGCACACATCAAGCCCATTTTGACCAGGGAGCATAATATCGAGCACAATAAGGTCGGGTTTTTCCTTGAGCACAAGCTCAAAGCCATTAAGGCCATCGGTAGCAACTGAAAGTTTATAACCCGCGATCTCTGCCTGCAGCTTTATCAAAGAGGCAATATCTTCTTCATCTTCTATTAATACAATCTTTGGCTTTTGCATATATACCTCATATAGGGGCCCAATTTTGCCATTCTTCTATTAAGATTGGGTAAATAGTGTGGCCGAAAATGCAATAAATGAGTATACTTTTCGTTATGATTTACGTTGTACTACTCTATGCCCTTTTTGCCAGCATCTTTACTGCCTCCAAACAGGCACTAGAGTATGCTCCACCCTTCTTTTTGGTCGGCGCACGTATGTGCATGGCAGCCATTTTTATGCTCGGTTTTTGCCTCTTTAAGAAGGAATCGCTACGAATCACCTCAAAAAGTGTAAAGAAATTATTAGGATTAGCCCTTTTTAATATTTATTTGACAAATGTCTTTGAATTCTGGGGCCTCCAGTACCTCACCTCATTTAAAACATGTTTTATATACAGCTTGTCGCCCTTTCTCTCAGCGCTTCTCTCCTACTTTATCTTTAGCGAAGCAATGACACGCAAAAAGTGGACAGGCCTTGTAGTGGGCTTTTTGGGCTTTATCCCGATTTTACTCAGCAAAACCTCTCAAGAAGAGCTTGCAGGCGACTTCTTGATCTTCTCCTGGGCAGAACTTGCAGTAATTGGTGCAGCTGTTGCTTCGGTATATGGCTGGATACTCCTTAAGCAGCTTATTAATGAAGAGGGCTACTCCCCTGTAAAGGCAAATGGCCTCTCAATGCTTATTGGCGGCACACTTGCTCTTGGACACTCGCTCTTTTCAGAAAACTGGAACCCCACACCAATACATGGGCCTATTTTGCCATTCTTGGAATGCACGATCTTTTTAATTATCGTCTCCAACTGCATCGCCTATAACCTCTATGGCTATCTGCTCAAGCGCTTTTCAGCCACCTTTATGTCGTTTGCAGGGCTTACAACACCGCTCTTTTCGGCTCTTTTTGGCTGGATTTTCCACTCAGAAGTGCCAACGATAAGCTTTTACATATCGTTCCTGATTGTATTTTCAGGTCTTTACCTCTTTTATCAAGAAGAACTTAGCAAACAGACATCTCTACCACAGCGCGCTACAACATGAGCAAAAAGCACAAACCGCAACGTAACCTAGACTCAAGGCCCCAAGATACTAAAGAGATAGAGGATCTTCAGCCAGAACCTAAGGTTACGCTTGATTCTGCGGTTCAAGATGCAAAACCCAAGCAAGATGCCAAATTTGAATCCAGATTTGAATCTAAATTTGAATCCAAGCCTGAATATAAGTTTAATCAAGCCGCACTTGATCGCCTTGCACAAAGTGCCCACAGCTGCTTTGAGCATATTGTAAAGCGTGAAATGCTCTTTCACACACTCTTTATCGCCCTTGCAGTAGTCTCGCTCATTGGTTTTCTCTTTTTCTTTTCGTTTTTGTCAGACTCCTTTGTGATGGGCATATTTATTGCCTGCTTTTTCTTTGGCTTTGTACTCTACTTTGTGCTCAAGCTCTACTTTCAAGAGCAAAAGCCGGCAGAGCTTGTTGAACTGCGCGACCAGTATCTCACCCAATATAAAGCACAAAACCCAGCCTCTGTTGCAAAAGCAGCACGTGACTTTGCCATCCAGCTTGACTCAAGTAAAATAGACTATATCGCACTTCCAAAATTTCTTGATTTTGTTAAACCATCACTCGAAAAGTTCCTCGCAAACTACCACTGGCAAGATGTGCACCTCTTTAAAGAGCTCTTTTTAAGAAGCGAACTTGACCAGAAGCTCAAATCAGTAATTGGAGCACCTACCGATAAAGTTGCCCATAAAGAGCTTGCATCAAGCTATATGTCCCTTGCAGAGCACTTTCACACACCTTTAGACACTATGAATAGCTCCACAAAGACTTCGCAAAAGTTTTGGGAAAACTACCAAACCTTCTCGCGGCTTGCTATTGAAGAGCTTCTCATCGTTAAAGAATACGCCCCAAGTGATCTCTGGACAAGCAGTAAGCTTGCCGAATGCTACCTTTCACTTGGCATGCTTGATCAGGCTATTGTTGAGTATGAAACCATACTCGAAGAAAACGAAGATGATCCAGACGCCCTCTTTAGCCTAGGCACCCTCTATTTTAAGCAGGGGCTACATGGCAAAGGTCTTAAAATTTATGAACAGCTCCAAAACGTAGCTCCTTCGAAAGCTCAAGAGCTGATTGCACTCTACGGATCTCATGATTCAAGTAATTTCGGGAATATATAAGCGGCGCAACCTTGCCGTTCCTAAGGGCTCTACAACGCGTCCCACCACATCTCAGATGCGTCAAGCTGTCTTTAACATCTGCCAAAACGAAGTTGAAGGCGCCCGCTTTTTAGATATCTGTGCCGGTAGCGGCAGCATGGGCATAGAGGCCCTTAGCCGCGGCGCTCTAAGCTGCACCTTTATCGAAGAAGCGCATAACGCCATCGACGCCATACGCACAAACATAAAAACCCTCGATATAACAACTGCCGATGTTATGGGCTACGATGCGCTTCTTGCCCTCAAAAAGCTTGAAAAGGCAGAAGCCCTCTTTGACATATGCTACTTTGATCCACCCTACGAGCATAGCACACTTACTGAAGCTGTCATCCACTTCTTAGACAAAAGCACGATCTTGGCGCCTCATGCCACTCTTTTTGTAGAAGAGCGCGCCGAGCTTAAAGAGCTTACACTCACAAGACTCAACCTAAAAAATCATCGCCGCTTTGGCAACTCAAACCTCTATACCTATGAGCTAGTATGAACGCAGTTATCTTTGCAACAGCTTTAGCAACTGTACAGGTAGCTGATCATCCTCTTGCACCAAATGCGCTTACCGTTACAGGAAGCAGTCGTTATCAAGCCCTTCAGAGGGTTGTAGAAACATGGGAAAAGCAAGGAATCACAAACTACCTCATCCTCTCTCAGACGAATCAAGATGAGCAGATTGTGCCCTTCACTCCTAGTTATCGCTTTTTTAAGCAGCTACGCGTGCTCTGGAATGTATCATTTGGCGCATGGCCCATATCAGAAGCCACTAAAGAAGAGACCAAAGAGCAGTTTTTTAGCACTGTCAACCAAGTAGATGCTGTGCGCGAAAAAGTGCTCGGAAACGATGCCTTTTGCGACCCGCGCGTAGTTAAAAGGCAGCTTGTGTATGAGGGCAAGGAAATTTATGTGCTCTACAACTACGCCCCAGTAGAATCGCTACACTTTCTGCTTATCCCTAAGGCACATCGCGCGCGTTTTTCAGACCTTACCGAAAGCGAATACAATGAGGTTTCAGAGCTTACTGAAAAGCTCAAGAGCTTCTATAAAGATCATTACTTTTATGTATTTAATAAAACGGGCCCAGAAGCAGGTCAAACAGTGCCCCACTGGCATGAACATGTGATCTTTACTGCCAACAAGACGCAGGATGTGCTGGGCAAGCTACGCGTCTT